>DASRYP010000960.1:0-16574 GCA_035687165.1 Actinoplanes sp.
GGCGAGATCGTCGCGCTGGCCGGGCTCGTCGGTGCCGGCCGTTCCGAGGTCATGCAGGCCGTCTTCGGCGTCGACCCCTACGACAAGGGCACCGTGAAGATCCACGGCCGGCGGCTCAAGGGTGGGAACCCGCGAGCCGCGATGGCCGCCGGCCTGGCCCTCGTCCCCGAGGACCGGCGCCAGCAGGGTCTGGTCATGGAGTTGTCGATCGAGCGCAACGTGACCCTGCCGCGCTCCCGCAAGCTGGCCCGGCTGGGTCTGCTGTTCGGCGGCAGCGAGCGCGCCCACGCCGAGAGCTGGACCCAGAAGCTGCAGACCAAGCTGGGCCGGCTCAGCGACGCGGTCGGCACGCTGTCGGGCGGCAACCAGCAGAAGGTCGTGCTGGCCAAATGGCTCGCCACCGGCCCCAAGCTGCTGATCGTCGACGAGCCGACGCGCGGCATCGACGTCGGCACCAAGGCCGAGGTGCACCGGCTGATGTCGTCGCTCGCCGCCGACGGCCTGGCGGTCGTCATGGTCTCGTCCGAGCTGCCCGAGGTGCTGGGCATGGCCGACCGGGTCGTGGTGCTGCGTGAGGGCCGGATCGCGGCTTCGTTCTCGCGCGCCGAGGCGACTGAGGAATCTGTCATGTACGCCGCGATGGGACAGGAGGTCTCCGCGTGACCGACTGCACCGGAGTGAGCGAAGCGGTCGTCTTGCCAGGAGGGCAGGCAATGGGGGTTCAGCATGACCGTCACATCTGACCGGTCGACGCCGACTGAGGCGCCCCTGGGCATGCCGGTGCCGAGCAGGTTCAGCAGCCTGCTCAAGACACGTGAGCTCGGCATCGTGCTCGCGCTGGTGGTGCTGGTCGGCTACACGGCGATCGACAACTCCCGCTTCCTCTCCGCGCAGAGCATCCGCGACAACCTGCTCAACACGGCGATCCTCGCGGTCATGGCGACCGGCCAGGCGATCGTGGTGATCACCCGGAACATCGACCTGAGCGTCGGCTCGGTGCTCGGCATCAGCGCCTTCGCGGTCGCGACGCTGATGAGCCGACACCAGGATCTGCCGATGATCGTCGCGCTCCTCGCCGGCCTGGCCGTCGGTGCGGTCGCCGGCCTGGTCAACGGCGTGCTGGTCCGGTACGGCAAGGTGCCCGCGCTGGTGGTCACCCTGGGCACGCTCTACATCTACCGCGGCATCACGTATTCGTGGGCCGGCGGTTCGCAGGTCAACGCCGACGAACTGCCCGCGCACTTCCTCGACTTCGCCAACGACAACCTGCTCGGCGTCCCCTGGCTGGTGCTGATCGCGCTGCTCGTGATCGGCGCCGGATCGCTGATGATGCGCAACTACCGGGTCGGCCGCGAGCTGTACGCGATGGGCTCCAGCCCCGCGGCGGCCGAGCTCGCCGGCATCAAGGTCGCCCGGAACCTGCTCGGCGCCTTCGTGCTCAGCGGCGCGCTCGCCGGTCTGGCCGGGGTGCTCTACGCGGCCCGGTTCGGCACAGTCGACGCGGCTGCCGGCACGGGCCTGGAGCTGAACGTCGTGGCCGCGGTCGTGGTCGGCGGGGTCGCTGTCTTCGGCGGTAGCGGATCGGTCTGGGGCGCGGCCCTCGGCGCGCTGCTGCTCACGGTGATCGGCAGCGCCCTCGCAGTGCTCGACATCAACCAGTTCTGGCAGCAGGCCATCGTCGGCGCGCTGATCATCCTGGCCATCTGCGCCGACCGTCTGGTCGCGGTCCGCATCGCCCGTTCGCTGCGAAAGAGGGACGCGCATGTCTGACTTCTGGAAGCGCCGCCTCACCAGCTGGGACACGATCATCCTGGCGATCACCGTGGTAGTGCTGGTGATCGCGTCGGTCACCGTGGACAACTTCGGCACCAGTCGGAACTTCACCTTCATGGTGCTCGACCTGCTGCCGATCATCCTGATCGCCCTGCCGATGACGATGATCATCGTGACCGGCGAGATCGACCTGTCGGTGGCGAGCACGCTCGGCCTGACCAGCTCGATCATGGGCTGGCTATGGAACCAGGGCCTCTCGATCGAGTCGATCATCCCGCTCTGCATCCTGGTCGGCGCGATCTGCGGCGTGCTCAACGGCTTCCTGATCACCGGTCTGGGGCTGCCATCGCTGGCCGTCACGATCGGCACGCTGGCGCTCTTCCGCGGTCTCGCATTCGTCGTCCTCGGCGACGGCGCGGTGGCCGACTTCCCGTTCAACTACACGGGTTGGGTCACCGGAACGATCGGCGGCGGTGCCGTCCCCAACGTGCTGATCCTCATCGTGGCGCTCGCCCTGGTCTTCGGGATCGTGCAGCACGCCACCCCGTTCGGCCGTTCGCTCTACGCCATCGGCGCGAACGCGCAGGCCGCGCACTTCTCCGGCATCCGGGTGGCGCGCACCAAGTTCTGGCTCTACGTCGTCAGCGGCGCGATCGCCGGCCTGGTCGGCGTGCTCTGGACACTGCGCTACTCCAGTGCCCGGGCCGACAACGGCGCGGGCCTCGAACTCGCCGTCGTCGCGGCCGTCCTCCTGGGCGGTGTGTCGATCTTCGGCGGAAAGGGCAGCCTGCCCGGCGTCCTGGCCGGCGTCGTGCTGCTCACCGCGCTGCAGAACGCGCTGCGCCTGGAGGACGTCTCCGGGCAGGCGCTCAACATCGTCACGGGCTCCCTGCTCGTGCTCTCCGTCCTGCTTCCCAACATCACCACCGCCGTACGCGGCAATTGGCAACGCCGGAAGCTTCGGCAAGCCAGCACCGCGCGATAACAGACTGATTGGAGTACGCCGTGCTTCGCTCTCCCCGCACACTACTTTCCGTAGGATCCGCCGCACTGCTCGTGGCCGGGCTGGCCGCCTGTGGTGGTGGCACCACGAAGGACAGCGCGTCCACCAGCGGCGGCGGGGCACCGGCCGCTGCGAGCGCCGACCCGAACGCGCCGCTCAAGGACGGCCTGAAGATCGCCTTCCTGCCCAAGCAGCTGAACAACCCGTACTCGGATGTCGAGGTCGGCGGGGGCAAGGTCGCCGTCGGCGAGCTCAAGGGCGAGTACAAGCTGGTCGGCCCGAACGACGCCTCCGCCTCGTCGCAGGTCTCCTACATCAACACGCTGATCCAGCAGCAGCAGAACGTCATCGTGGTGGCGGCCAACGACCCGAACGCGGTCTGCCCGTCGCTCAACCAGGCCCGCGCGGCCAAGATCAAGGTCATCTCCTTCGACTCGGACGCGAGCAAGGACTGCCGCGACGCGTTCATCAACCAGGCCACCACCGAGGGCATCGGCCAGTCGCTGGCCAAGATGGCGCTCGATCAGGCCGGCAGCAACGGCGGCGAGATCGCGGTCCTCTCGGCCACCCCGAACGCCACGAACCAGAACTCGTGGATCGCGGTCATGAAGACTGAGCTGGCCAAGCCGGAATACGCCAAGCTCAAGCTGGTCAAGGTCGCGTACGGCAACGACGACGACCAGAAGTCGTTCCAGGAGGCCCAGGGCCTGCTGCAGTCGTACCCGAACCTGAAGGTCATCGTCTCCCCCACCACCGTCGGTATCGCGGCGGCCTCGCGCTACATCTCCTCGTCCAGCTACAAGGGCAAGGTCGCGGTGACCGGTCTCGGCCTGCCGAACCAGATGCGCGAGTACATCAAGAACGGCACCGTCACCAAGTTCGCGCTCTGGAACCCGGCCGACATCGGTTACCTCGCGGCCTTCGCGGGCGCGGCCATGGCCTCCGGCCAGATCTCCGGCGCCGAGGGTGAGAAGTTCAAGGCCGGCAAGCTCGGCGAATACACGATCGGCAAGGACGGCGAGATCGTGCTCGGCCCGCCGACCGAGTTCACCAAGGCCAACATCGACCAGTTCGACTTCTAGGACTGAGCCTGACCGCAGCGGACAACCAACGCGAAGGCTCAGCCCTGACCGCAGCGGACAACCGATGAAAAGGCGTGAAGAAATGCGCTATTGCTTCTCCCTCCAAGTTCGCCCCGAGCGGATGGCGGAGTACGTGGAGCGGCACCAAGCCGTGTGGCCCGAGATGCAGGACGCACTTCGGGCCACCGGCTGGCGTAACTACTCGCTCTTCCTCCGCACCGACGGCCTGCTGATCGGCTACGTCGAGACGGACGATCTCGCGGCGTCCCAGGCGGCAATGGCGGCGCTGGACGTCAACACCAGGTGGCAATCGGAGATGGCGGAGTTCTTCGCCGGCGGTGGACCCAACGACGAAGGATTCCCACTGCTCACCGAGGTGTTCCACCTATCCGAGAATCCTTTGGAGACCCCATGACCGACCTCGCCGCCGTCAAGCGTGCGCTCACGGCACAGCGCATCGAGACCCCGTCGTGGGCCTTCGGCAACTCCGGCACCCGTTTCAAGGTCTTCGCCCAGCCGGGAGTGCCGCGCACCCCCGAGGAGAAGATCGCCGACGCCGCCGTGGTGCACCGGCTCACCGGTGTCGCACCGACCGTCGCCCTGCACATCCCGTGGGACCGGGTCGACGACTACGCGGCGCTGGGCGCGTTCGCCGCCTCGGAAGGCGTGGGGATCGGCGCGATCAACACCAACGTCTTCCAGGACGACGACTACAAGCTCGGCTCGGTCACCAACCCCGACCCGGGCGTACGGCGTAAGGCCACCGATCACCTGCTCGAGGCGATCGACATCATGGACCAGACCGGGTCGCGCGACCTCAAGCTGTGGTTCTCGGACGGTATCAATTACCCCGGGCAGGACGACCTGCGCAGCCGGCAGGACCGGTTGGCGACGGCGCTGCGCGAGGCGTACGACCGGCTCGGCGGCGACCAGCGAATCCTGCTCGAGTACAAGCTGTTCGAGCCGGCCTTCTACGCCACGGACGTTCCCGACTGGGGTACGTCGTACGCGCACTGCATCGAGCTCGGCGAGCGGGCGACGGTCTGCATCGACACCGGACATCACGCACCGGGCACGAACATCGAGTTCATCGTGGCGTTCCTGCTGCGCCAGGGAAGGCTCGGCGCGTTCGACTTCAACAGCCGCTTCTACGCCGACGACGACCTGATGGCGGGGGCGGCCGACCCGTTCCAGCTCTTCCGGATCCTGTACGAGATCGTCCGCGGCGGTGCGCTCGACCCGGCGTACGGGATCAACTTCATGCTCGACCAGTGCCACAACATCGAGCAGAAGATCCCGGCCATCATCCGCTCGGTGATGAATATCCAGGAGGCCACGGCCAAGGCCCTGCTGGTCGACCGTGCGGAGCTGGCCAAGGCCCAGCTCGCCGGTGACGTCCTGGAGGCCAACGCGGTCCTGATGGACGCCTACAACACCGACGTCCGCCCGCTGCTGGCCGAGGTCCGCGCTGATGCCGGCCTCGACCCCAACCCGATCGCGGCCTACCGCCGCA
Organism: Actinoplanes sp.; assembly: GCA_035687165.1. Lineage (GTDB taxonomy): Bacteria > Actinomycetota > Actinomycetes > Mycobacteriales > Micromonosporaceae > Actinoplanes. The sequence goes on from DASRYP010000960.1 coordinate 5,372, forward strand.
GCGGCTACCAGGAGAAGATCATCGCTGACCGGGTCGGCGGCACCCAGGCCGGCTGGGGCGCCTGACAGCTTCGGCAACGACCGATGGCCACCTCGACGCGCTCGCGTCCGGTGGCCATCGGCTTCTGCTCGAAGCTCGAAGCTCAGACGTCGATGTCGACGACGACGGCGAAGTGGTTGGACGGGTGCCGGCTGTTGGTCGCCTGAGTGCCGGCCAGGAAGGCCCGTTGAGCGGTGAGTTTCCCGGCCGGCCGGCCGGACCGGGCCAGGATGTGGTCGATGCGGCGGTCGATCTGCTTGGTCGCCTCGAGCGGGGCCTCCAACAGGGCGGAGCTCAGGGTCACCGCCGCGGGATCGCCGCCGGCCAGCGACCAGCTGTCGATCAGGACGGCGAGGAGCGGGGCGAGCTCGGGCTGAGTCACGTCGGCGTTGAGGTCGCCCAGCAGGAGCACTGGGAGGTCGCCGTCGAGGCGCGGGTCCGCGGCCAGCGCGGCCAGGGCCTTGCTCTGGGCCAGCTGGTCGACGGCGTACTCGGGCTTCCACTCGAGGCAGGCGACGATCACGTGCAGCGGGCCGCGCGGATGGTCGAGGGTCGCCAGCAGGGCGGTCGGCGGCGGGCCGGCGCGCTGCTGGTTCGGCAGGTTGTGGACTTCGGTGTTCAGGATCGGCCAACGGCTGATCAGGCCCAGGCCGATCTCGATATCGGCCTGCGAAGGCTCTTCGGGTGGGTCGGGCGCGGGCGGCAGCGAGGTCGGTACGAAGACCGAGTGGCGGCTGCCCAGCTGGTCGGCGAGCAGGCCCGGCTGGGTGATCCCGTCACCGGACCAGGTCTCGACCAGGCCCACGATGTCCGGTTCGAGCTGTTTCAGGACGTCAGCGATCTCGGGTTCGCGCTCGCGCCAGGCGCCGCCGAAGCGCCACCAGAGGTTCCATGTCGTCGCTCGCATGGTCTGACTCTAGAACTGCTAAGCCGGAGCGCCCGGCAACCGATCCTGGGGACTTCAGCGAACGGGGGAGCCAGGGATGGATCAGTACCTCAATACCGCGTACGACGTGACCGGCGCGCTCTTCGGGGCGGGGTCGGGTGTGCCCTGGTGGGCCTGGCTCGCAGTGATCACGCTGCTGTTCTGGAAGGTCGCGGTCAGCGAGCCGAAGACCGTGCGCCAGGACGCCGACGAGCGGGACGACATCATGCTCGGGCAGATGTTCGGCGACAGCACGGGCAAGAAGAGGTAGCCGGCGCCGGTTGCCCGGCGCCGGCCTGGGGAGGGGACGGCTCAGGCGGAGTGCGGGGGTGGCTCGGCGGCGCCGGTCATGATGGCGACCGCCTCGCTCATCGAGTGGGACTTCGGAGTGATGACCGTGGCCCGGCGGCCCAGTCGCTGGATGTGGATGCGGTCGGCCACCTCGAAGACGTGCGGCATGTTGTGGCTGATCAGGATGACCGGCAGGCCGCGGTCGCGCACGTCGCGGATCAGCTGGAGCACCCGGTTGCCCTCCTTGACGCCGAGCGCCGCGGTCGGCTCGTCGAGGATCACGACCTTGCTGCCGAAGGCGGCCGACCTCGCCACGGCCACCGCTTGGCGCTGACCGCCGGAGAGCGACTCGACGGCCTGGCCGATGTTCTGCAGGGTGGCCACGCCGAGCTCGTTCATGTGCCGTTTCGCCTCGGAACGCATGTGGCCGCGGTCGAGCATGCGGAAGATCGAGCCGAGCGGGCCGGGCTTGCGCTGCTCGCGGCCGAGGAACAGGTTGTCGGCGATGTCGAGGCCGGGGGCGACCGCCAGGGTCTGATAGACGGTCTCGATGCCGGCGGTGCGGGCGTCCATCGGCGTACGGAAATTGACCTGGCGCCCGTCGAGGAAGATCTCGCCGCTGTCGGGTACGAGTGCGCCGGACAACGCCTTGATCAGGCTCGACTTGCCGGCCCCGTTGTCGCCGATGACCGCGAGGATCTCGCCCGGGTAGAGCTCGAGGTCGCTGCCGTCGATGGCGACGACCCGTCCATACTTCTTGACCAGCCCTTTGGCCTGCAGCACGGGCATCTGCGAGGCGGCGTGCCGCGGGCCCGGGTCGACGTCAGTTTCGGCGGTCACGTCTTCACCTTCCTGATCCACTGGTCCAGCGAGACCGCGACGAGCACCAGAAGACCGATCGCGAAGCCCTGCCAGACCACCTCGACACCACCCAGTTGCAGGCCGTTACGGAAGACGCCGACGATGAGCGCGCCGACCAGGGTGCCGAGCACCGCGCCCCGGCCGCCGAAGAGGCTGGTGCCGCCAAGGACGACCGCGGTGATCGAGTCGAGGTTGTACTCGACGCCCACGTTCGGGCTGGCCGAGGCGAGCCGGCCGATCAGGATCCAGCCACCGACCGCGTAGAGCAGGCCGGCCACGGTGTAGACCGAGAAGAGCACCCGGCTGGTCCGGATGCCGGCGAGACGCGCCGCTTCGGCGTCGTCGCCGGTCGCGTAGACATGCTTGCCCCATGCGGTGCGGCTCAGGGCGTAGAAGAAGAACCCGAAGAGCAACAACATGATGATCGACCCGTACGTCAGCCGGAAGTTGCCGATCGGGATGGACTGACCGGTCCACGTCATCAGGCCGGGCAGGTCCGAGCCGCGCACCGTCTCGCTGTTGCTGACCACCGAGTTGAGCGAGAAGAAGATGGTCAGCGTCCCGAGCGTGACGATGAACGGTGGAAGTTTTATCCGGGTGACGAGGAAGCCGTTGAGCGCACCCATCGCCGTCCCGCAGGCGAGGCCGAGCAGCAGCGCGAGAAAGCCGGGCAGGCCGGCGTCCACGCAGAACGTGGCCATCAGGATCGACGAGAAGACGGCGATCGCGCCGGCCGACAGGTCGATGCCGGCGGTCAGGATGATCAGCGTCTGCCCGAGGGCGAGCGTGGCGATGACCGTGACCTGTTGCAGGACCAGCGAGAGGTTCGTCGCCGTGAGGAATCGCCCGCTGAAGATCGAGAAGGCGATGATCGCGATGAGCAGCACGGCCAGCGGCCCGATGATCGGATTGGCGTGCAGGAGATGTTGGAGGCGCAGGCCGAGCGAGTCGTTCCGGCCCACCTCGAAGTCAGCGGTAGCTGTTGCCATGTGTCAGCCCCAACAGTTCTGCTTGCCCCACGCGGAATCCTGGGATTCCACGCCGGACTGCGGGTCGTCGGTTATCAGTTGGGTGCCGGTGTCGACGAAGTCCTTACCGGCGGTCGCCTGCGGTTTGGTGCCGTCCTTGGCGAACTTCGCGATGGCCTCGATGCCGAGCTGGGCCATCTTGAGCGGGAACTGCATCGAGGTGGCGCCGATGACCTGCTTGGCGACGTTGTCGACACCCGGGCAGCCACCGTCGATCGAGACGATGACGGTGTCCTTCTCGCGGCCGGCTGACTTCAGGGCCTCGAACGCCCCGGCCGCCGCGGGCTCGTTGATCGTGTAGACCAGGTTGATCGCCGAGTCCTTCTGCAGCAGGTTCTCCATCGCGGTCCGGCCGCCCTCCTCGGCGCCGTCCGTGACGTCGTGCCCGGCGATCCGCGGGTCCTTCTCGTCGCCGATCCGATGGGGGTCGCCGACGTCGATGCCGAAACCGTCAAGGAAGCCCTGATCGCGTTTGACGTCGACGGAGACCTGGTTGGCGTTGAGGTCGAGCATGGCGATCTTGGCCTGCTTGCCCTCCTTCTCGAACTTCGTCCTGGCCCACTGCCCGATCAGCTTGCCGGCCTGGTAGTTGTCGGTGGCGAAGGTGGCGTCCGCCGCATCGGCCGGGTCGGTCGGCGTGTCCAGCGCGATCACGAGAATGTCCTGCTCGTGCGCCTTGTCGATGGAGGGCACGATCGCCTTCGAGTCGTTCGGGGTGATCAGGAAACCTTTGGCGCCGAACGACATCAGGTTCTCGATCGCCTGCACCTGGGCCTCGTTGTCGCCGTCCTGCTTGCCGGCGAAGCTCTGCAGTTCGACGCCCTGCGACTTCGCCTCGCTCTTGGCGCCCTCGCGCATCTGGACGAAGAACGGGTTCGTGTCGGTCTTGGTGATCAGCCCGACGACGTCCTCGCCGGTGCCCCTGTTGCAGGCGGCGCCCGAGCCGAGCAACAGAGTCACCACGCAGCCCGCGGCCAGCATCCTTCCCGCCCCGGACCTGGTTGGATCGCGCATGTCCTCTCCAAATCGATTTAGCACAATCGAGTTAGCAAAAATCGAGTTAGCACAATCGAGAGACAACGTTGTCTCGCAGTAGACGCCCCGCTCCACTTCGTGTCAACAATGAGTTTCCAAGATGTTGCACACGGTGATCCCGCCGTTCGGCGACCGGCTTCGCGCCCTGCCGGTGAGCGCGCGGTGCCAGGTCGAGCGGATTTCGGTCGAGATCCGACGGGTGAGTTCGCGGTCGCGCGAGAGGCGCGCTACGGCCTGGCGGGGCAGCGAGGTCGCGGGGGCCCGCGCGGGCGAAGCGATTGCGGTGGGGGACGGGGACGTGGCGTACCGAATCGGTCTGAAAAAAGGGCGACGCCGCGGGAAGCCCGCGGCGTCGCCCTCTCAGGTGGGGTTGATCAGGGGAAGTTGGTCACTGTGGACGGGGTTACGCTGCTGGCCTGTGCCGGGGCGCCGATGGTGTTGACGACGTGGTCGATCGTGCCCGAGGCGAGGGAGATCGTGAAGATGTTGTGGAGCTTCACGCCGCCGTGGGTGGGAGCCTGGAAACCGTTGGCCGAGTGGACGTTCGGGTTGACGTTGAAGTAGGCGTAGCTGCCCATCGCCCATGCCTCGTGGGTCTGGACGCTGTCGGCGACCTGGTAGGCCGGGTAGCCGAGAGCGTCGCTGCGCCAGGCCGCGTTGGACGGCGGGTCGTACGGCTGCTCGTTCTGCAGGAAGTAGGTGCGGCCGCCGTTGCCGTTCCAGAGGATCTCGGTCTTCTGGTAGTGCTCGACGAAGAGGCCGTACGCCGTCACGTTCTGCCCGTTGACGATCAGCCCGCTGTCGGCCGTGTTGATGTTCCAGCCGAAGGTGCCGTCGTTGCCGTGGTCCGCGCGCCAGGCCCAGATGTGGTCGATGATCACGTTGCTGCTGTTGACGAGCAGGCTGTTGGTGGCCTTGCCGGCGACGTAGCCGCCGATCCGGAAGAACACGTCCTGGATCGTGGTCGGGTTGGCCGCGTGGGCCGCGCTGCTTCCGGTGGGGCCGACGACCAGCAGGTTCGGCGAGTTGGTGGTGCCCGCGTCGAAGAGCAAGCCGGCGATCTTCACGCCGTCGACGTCGGCTACCTGCATCGCGGTGACGCCGTTGTCGGGGATGATCGTGGCGTAGCCGAGGCCGAGGACCACGGTGTTCGCCCGGTTCACGTTGATGGTCTGGTTCACGTGGTAGACGCCGGGCTGGAAGATCAGGTTCAGGCCCTGGGCGAGTGCCTGGTTGATCTGCGCGGCGGTGTCACCGGGCTTGGCGACGTAGAACTGGCTGAGCGGGATGCTCGTGCCGGCGGTGTTGCCGTTCACCCAGCTCGCGCCGGTCGAGTTCGTCCGCAGGCTCGGCACGAAGACCGCGTAGTCGCTGCCGCTCTGGTAAAGGTACGGCTTCTCGCGGATCACCGGGGTGTTCGGGATGACCGTGTACGGCGGGGTCGGATAGCTGGCCGCGGGAGCGCCCTGCACGCCGACGAAGGTCTGGTTCCACACTGCGTTGGTGTTCGAGCCGATCTGGCTGTTGCGGGTGAACCACTGCTGCTGCGAGTACTGCCCCTCGCTGCCGCTGATGCGGGAGTCGGAGATGTAGCCGCCGGACGCCCAGCCGAAGCCGTTGGGGGCGAGGTTGAGGTCGCCGTGGATGTCCATCCGGCGGAACGGGGCGGCCTGCGAGACGGCCCAGCGGTTCGCGCCGCTGACCGGGTAGACCGACAGGTTCTCGGTGCTGCGCCAGAAGTTCTGGGTCGCGTTGCCGTTGAACCAGCCGGCGTCGACGGTGATGTCGCCGTTGATCCGTACGTCCTGCGGGTTCTGCCCGAGTCCGACGACCGAGGTGTAGAAGCCGACCTGGATGTTCAGGTTGTTGTAGGTGCCCGGCTTGAAGGCCAGCACGTATCGCCCGGTGCCGAACTGTGCCTGCTCCTGCTGCGCGAAGATCTGGTCGGCCCGCGCCTGGATGGTGGCACTGGACATCGACGGGTCGAAGACCACGACGTTGGCGCCGAGGCTGCCCCCACCCGGGACCTGCGGACCGCCGCCGTCTCCACCGTCGTTGCCGAAGACCTTGAACTCCCAGAGCGAGTAGCCGTAGCCGGTGGTGCGCTGGGTGCCGTACATCCGCACGTACCGGCCGGTGCCGTTGACCGTGAGCGACTGGTTGCCGCCGGTCGACGTGGTAGTGGAGTAGACACTGGTCCAGGTGCTCGCGTTGTCCGAGACCTGGATCTGGAACGCCTTGCCGGCCGCCGTCTCCCAGTTCAGCTCGACGCGGGTGATCGCCTGTGAGCTGCCCAGGTCGACCTGCAGCCATTGCGGGTCGCTGAACGCCGACGCCCAGCGGGTGCCGGTGTTTCCGTCGACGGCCTCGGAGGCGAGGTAGGCGCCGGTGGCTTCGGTGGAGGACGCGGTGGCCGCCTTGCCCTGCGACAGCAGGACCTCGGCGGCGCTGGCGCCGGTGGCGGTTGTCGCGGCGTAACCCGCGACGACGGTGGCGATCAAGCCGCCGATCGCTGCGAGGCGCCAGGGGGAGCGTCGCCGCTCAGGTGCGGCGGAGGAGATGGGGATGGTCATTGCTTCTCCTTGGGCGGGGATGCGCAAGGGGGACTCTTGCGCCCTTGGGAAGGCCGATCTCTCCTCGGTCAAGGGAGAGCGCTCCCCCGGACCCGACGCTAAGGACGCGTTCATCAGCTGTCCATAGATGAACATGGTTCCGGAACCTCGGCGGGCTTGTGGACGAAACGAAGGTCCGCCACGACCGGTTGCCCGTAAAGACATAAATGCTGGTCAATGACGTACGCCGGTTGCCCGATCGGTCCTGGCCCAGCCCGATAACAGGGAGCTCGGAACCGGTTCCGGCGCGAATCACCAAAAACGGCAAGTCCGCCAATTCGGCGGAATCTCCGCTGGTGGCGACACGCACCGCCGCCGCCTCGCCAAGAAGAAAGCCCCCAGGTCGGCCTGGGGGCTTTCGCCGGATGACGCGTCCGGGCTCAGCCCAGGTCGACGCTGGGGTAGAGCGGGAAGCCGGAAAGCAGCTCGTGCGCCTGCTTGTGGATGTTGTCGGAGACCGCGGCGTCCAGGCTGAACTTGGCCTTGCTGGTCTCGGCGGGCTTCGTGTTGGTGAGCACCGTGTGGATCAGGTCGGCGATCTGGTCCATCTCGGGCACGCCCAGGCCGCGGCTGGTCAGCGCCGGCGTGCCGATGCGGATGCCGGAGGTGTACCAGGCGCCGTTCGGGTCGTTCGGAATCGCGTTGCGGTTGGTGACCACGCCGCTGTCGAGCAGGGCCTGCTCGGCCTGGCGGCCGGTCAGACCGTACGGGTGGACGTCGATCAGGACCAGGTGGTTGTCGGTGCCGCCGCTCACCAGCTGGACGCCGCGCGTGCGCAGACCCTCGGCGAGAGCCTGGCTGTTGGTGACGATCTGCTGGGCGTACGTGGCGAACTCGGGGCGACGGGCCTCGGCGAACGCGATCGCCTTGGCCGCCATGACGTGAGCCAACGGGCCGCCGAGCACCATCGGGCAGCCGCGGTCGACCTGGTCGGCCAGCTCGGGCTGGGCGAAGACGGCGCCGCCGCGCGGGCCGCGCAGGCTCTTGTGGGTCGTCGTCGTGACGATGTGGGCGTGCTCGATCGGGTTGTAGTCGCCCGTGAAGACCTTGCCCGCGACCAGACCGGCGAAGTGCGCCATGTCGACCATGAAGGTCGCGCCCACCTCGTCGGCGATCTCCCGCATTGTCGCGAAGTTCACCTTGCGGGGGTACGCCGAGTAGCCGCCGACGATGATCAGCGGCTTGAATTCGCGGGCCGTCTCGCGCAGGGCCGCGTAGTCGATCTGGCCGGTCACCGGGTCGACCCCGTAGCTGCGCTGGTCGAACATCTTGCCGCTGATGTTCGGGCGGAAGCCGTGGGTGAGGTGACCACCGGCGTCCAGGCTCATGCCGAGCATCCGCTGGTTGCCGAACGCCTGACGCAGCTCGGCCCACTCGACGTCGGTGAGGTCGTTGACCTGACGCTTCTCGAACTTCTTGAGGTGCGGCACCTCGACCCGGTCGGCCAGGATCGCCCAGTACGCCACCAGGTTGGCGTCGATGCCGGAGTGCGGCTGCACGTACGCGTAGGGGGCGTCGAACAGGGCCTTGGCGTGCTCGACGGCGACGGCCTCGACGGTGTCGACGTTCTGGCAGCCGGCGTAGAAGCGGCGGCCGATGGTGCCCTCCGCGTACTTGTCGGAGAGCCAGTTGCCCATCGCCAGCAGCACGGCGGGCGAGGCGTAGTTCTCACTCGCGATCAGCTTCAGCGACTCGCGCTGGTCGTGCAGTTCCTTGGTGATCGCGTCGGCGATACGGGGCTCGACGGACCGGACCACTTCGAGGGCGGAGCGGAAAGCGGCGCTCTCGGGGTTCAGCTCGAACTGCGGGGTGACATTCTGTTTTCCGCCGCGGTCAGACTCAGTCATGGGACCTCCCTATCACGATGCAGAAGGCCCAGGCGCACGGCAGGTCGTCGTCGAGACGGAGCCGCTCCCCGGTGGTTGACCACCTTGACGCGCCAGTCACGGCCCGGGGAAAAGCATACCGGCCGGGCTCGCCCAGCAGAAACACCTGATCATTAGGGTGGACAGGTGAACGGCGTACAGGTCCTGCTGATCATCGGAGTCGGCATCGCGGTGTCGGCGCTGGCCAGGAAGCGCGGCATCGAACCGGGCATGATCATTGTTGTGCTGGCGGCCGCGGTCTCCTTCATCCCCGGAGTGCCACGGCTCGAGCTGGGGAGCGAGGTCATTCTGGCGATCGTCGTCCCGCCCCTGCTCTATTCGGCGACCCGCGGCGCCTCGTTCGCGAGCTTCGGGGCGAACCTGCGGCCGATCTGGGCACTCGGCGTGGTGCTCGTCGTGATCACCACCGCCGCTCTCGGGCTGATCTCGTCCTGGATGTTCCCCACGGTCGGGCTGGCCGTGGCGTTCGTGCTGGGCGCGGTGCTCGCCCCGCCGGACACGATCACCACGGTGTCGCACGGCGACGAGATCGGGCTGCCGAAACGGGCGACCTCGATCCTCACCGGCGAGAGTCTGGTCAACGACGCGACCGCGCTGACTCTCTTCAGCATCGCGATGGCCGCCGTCAACGGCGAGCACACCACCTGGGAGGATGGGCTCGTGGAGTTCCTCCGGACGGCCTCGGTCGGTCTGGGGATCGGCGCGGCCTACGCCTTGCTCGCGCTCTGGATCCGCAAGCGGCTGGGCAACCCGACGCTGGAGACCACGTTGGTGCTGCTGGTGCCGTTCACCGCGTACCTGACCGCCGAGGAACTGCACGCCTCGGGCATCCTCGCGGTGGTCGCGGCGGCCTTCTCGCTCAGCGTCAACCTCACCCTCGACCCCAAGCACCAGTACCCGGGCGCCTATCGCACGCGATTGCAGGAGGAGGAGATCTGGCCGGTCATCGACTTCCTGCTCGAGACGTTCGTCTTCGCGTACATCGGTCTGCAGTTGAAGTTCGTCCTGGCCGACCTGTCCGACTCCGACGACCCCGGTCTGACCCGGACGCTCACGGCGGCCGGCGTGCTGTTGCTCGCGGCGATCGCGATCCGCCTGGTCGGGGTCCAGATCCTGTTCGGCCGCTGGACCATGCGCGAGCGGCAAGTGCGGCGCCGGGTCGAACGGGACGCCCGCTATCGCGCCCGCTACCAGGAGTGGCGAGCGTGGCGTCGGCGCCGGGGCGGAGAGCCCCTGCCCGCGCCGACCCGCAAGGAGACGCTGCTGGTCGGCTGGACCGGCATGCGGGGCATTCTCACCCTGGCGGCGGCGGCCTCGATCCCGGAGCACACATCGTCGGGCGAGGAGTTTCCCGGTCGCAGCGCGATCCAGGCGATCGCGCTGATCGTCACGCTCGGCACCATGTTGCTTCAGGGCACGACGGTCGGCTGGCTGGCCCGCAAGCTGAACTTCGACCTGAGCACCGAGCGCGCCGAGACCGCGGCGGAACGCGAACGTGGACGGAAGATCGCCGCCGACGCCGCAGCCCGGCCCGCCGCCGACGCCGACGCGTCGTTCGAGGCGCAACGCCTGGCCCTCGGGAAGGCCGTGCACGATCACCACCTCAGTGAGGAGACCGCCCGCGCACTGATCGAGGACATCGATCTGCGCGAGGCGGCCAGCCACACCGCACCCCCGAACGACCCCGCCTGACGGCCGTCTCGGTGGCGGACGGTTCTGTTGCGCGGGTACGGATCTGTTGCGCGGGTACGGCGTCGCCACCCTGAGCCCGCCACCCCAACTGAGTTCCGTAACCAGATTTACTTGCCTGTAACAAGTGTATCGATAAGACTGACTGCGTCGGACGCACCCCGCCGCCGAAATCCCCCACCGGATCACCTCGGCCGTTCCCCGGACCGACTCCGGCGCGGCGGCGAGGGTGCGCTCCTGCCATACCCCACCGATTCATACCCCACCGATCCGTAGGCCCAGCCACAGTGCCAATACGCCGAACAGCAGCGCGGCGGGCACGGTCAGCAGGCCCAGCCGCAGGAAGTCGCGCGGGTCGGGCGCCACGTCGCGGGCATGCAGAATCTGCCGCCAGAGCAGGGTGGCCAGGGAACCGACGTAGGTGAGGTTCGGGCCGACGTTCACCCCGATCAGCATCGCCAGGAGCAGAGCGGGCTTCGACTCGACGGCCGGCATCAGCGCCAGCGTCGCCGGCAGGTTGTTGAGCAGGTTGGCCATCGCGGCGGCGAGGAACGCGACGGCCAGCATGCCGAGCAGGTCGGCGTGGTCGGGAACGATCGCGTGGACGAGGCGCTCGAGGCCGTGCCGCTGCACGGCGAGCACCACGACGCCGAGGGCGAGCACGAACGCGCAGAACGGCAGGTTGGCCTCGCGGATCAGGGTGCCGACCCGGACGCGGTGGGGCACGGCCAGCAGGACCGCGCCGGCCACGGCGACCCAGGCGGGGTGAACGCCGAGAGGTTGCGCCACGGGGAAGCCGATCAGTGTCACGGCGAGCACGGTCAGGGCGTACCGCGG
>DASRYP010000961.1:0-2682 GCA_035687165.1 Actinoplanes sp.
CGACCCTCCAGGCGGATGTACGCCCACTTGCGGTCGTCCAGCCACGGCACGTGGTCCGACGGGCCGATGTGCACATCGCCCTTGGCGATCTCATGCGGGATCTGCGAGGTGACCGACTGGGTCTTCGAGATCTTCTTGGAGACCAGCCGGGTGCGCTCCAGCATGTTCATGAAGTCCATGTTGCCGCCGAAGTTGAGCTGGTACGTGCGCAGCAGCTCGACACCGCGGTCCTCGAACAGCTTGGCCAGCGCGCGGTGCACGATGGTGGCGCCGACCTGGCTCTTGATGTCGTCACCCACGATCGGCAGGCCGGCGTCGATGAACTTCTGGGCCCACACCGGGTCCGAGGCGATGAAGACCGGCAGCGCGTTGACGAAGGCGCAGCCGGCGTCGATCGCGGCCTGAGCGTAGAACTTGTCGGCCTCCTCGGAGCCCACCGGGAGGTAGGAGACGACGACGTCGACCTCGGCGTCCCGCAGGGCCTGCGCGATGTCGACCGGCTCGGCCGTCGACTCCTCGATGATCTCGCGGTAATAGGTGCCGAGACCGTCGAAAGTCGGTCCACGCTGGACGGTGATGCCGCTCGGCGGCACGTCGGTCAGCGTGATGGTGTTGTTCTCGCTGGCGACGATCGCCTCACTGAGGTCCATGCCGACCTTCTTGGCGTCCACATCGAACGCCGCGACGAACTTCACGTCGGACACGTGGTAGTCGCCGAAGGTCACGTGCATGAGACCCGGGACGCGGTCGTTGGGGTCGGCGTTCTTGTAATACTCCACGCCCTGTACGAGGGACGAGGCGCAGTTACCCACACCGACGATGGCGACGCGGACGGAGCCCATCGCGTTTGCCTCCTTGTTCATCACGGCCGGTCCTGTTGCGGACGCGGGTCTTCTGGGGGTGTTGCTTTCGCCGCCGGGACGTCAGGGATGTCGATCGTCCCGGTGGATCCTGCCGGAGCTCGGCCGGAGCGCTCGTTGGTGATGAGCTCCTCCAGCCAACGGACCTCGCGCTCACACGCGTCCAGTCCGTGACGTTGCAGTTCGAGCGTGTACGCGTCGAGCCGGCCGGCGGCGCGGGAAAGCACGTCGCGCAGGCCTTCCCGCCTCTCCTCGATGCGTCGGCGACGGCCCTCGAGGATGCGCAGCCGGGTGGCGCGGTCGGTGCGGGAGAAGAACGCGAAGTGCACGCCGAAGCCGGCGTCGTCGTAGGTCTCCGGGCCGACCTGGGCCAGCAGCCCGGCGAACCGTTCCTTGCCATCAGCAGTGATCTTGTAAACAACGCGGCCCCGCTTGCTGGTCAGCGGAGGGATCATCGTCGGGTCGGACTCGGATTCAGTGATCCAGCCGGCCGCCTGAAGTCGCTTGAGCGTCGGGTAGAGGGTGCCGTAGCTGATCGCGGCGCGGATCGTGCCCAGCTTTGTGGCGAGCTCCTTACGAAGCTCGTAACCGTGCATCGGGGTCTCCTGAAGGAGGCCGAGAATCGCCAATTCCAACATCAGCCGCCCCTCTCCTTCTGTCCCGATGTATCGGCGCGATACATCGTTACCGTAGATCTGTCGCCAGCGCTGCGCAAGGTGTTCATGATTGAGCAACCCTTGCGCCACGCTGAGTGATGGCGGTCGCCCCTCGACGCCGGACCGCGTACGCTCTTCGCCATGCGAACGCAGCGGCAGGTGGTCGACTACTCGCTACAGAAGCGAGCAGTGCTGCGTGACGTGCACAATGGCAAGATCGGCACGCTCGAGGTCTGCGATGCCTCGCCGTACCTCAAAAGTGCTGCTCGGTTTCACGGCGAGCCCACCGAGGAGCGTTGCCCCGTCTGCCGCCGTGACAACCTGACCCTCGTGCATTACATCTACGGCGATGAACTCAGGCAGTCCGCCGGCCAGGCTCGAAAGCTCGCGGAGCTTCCTGGCCTGGCGATGACGCTGCGTGAGTTTCAGGTATTCGTCGTGGAGGTGTGCCAGTCCTGCGCGTGGAATCACCTGGCCGAGCAATATCTGCTCGGCCGGGACGCGCTCACCGCCGACGAACTCGATCGGGTCGAGGCGGTCGCCGCCTCGACCGCCGCGGGCCGCCACCGCGAACCAGGGTCGTCCTCATACGGCTGGGACAGCCGCCGATGACGCGGATCGATATCGCTACCGTTGACACGACCCCGACCGGCTCGCGCATCCAGCGCCACAGCCGGTCATTCATGACATCCGTCAGGGCGGCTGCCGGTATGCAGCCCGAATCGTCCGCGGGTGACGTCGCTGGTGAGGGCCCCTCCAGGGTCCTCCCCGTGAGCGTCACGGCGACCGAGGTGTGACCGCATGAACCCGTACGGCGAACCGCAGTCTCCGCGTGCCCGGGCCCAGGTGCCCGGGGCCGCCGGCTCCACGCCTGACGACGACCAGTCCCCGTCCTCCTCGGCGTCGGCCCGGGCGGCGCCTGACGCATACCGCCGTGGGGGCGGTGGGCGGGGCGCTGTCGGCTCAGCCTCGCCGGGCACTCCCGGCCGCGCCTCGGTGGGCAAGGCCTCCCCCGGCGCGGTCTCCCCCGGTCGCGCCTCCGTGGGCAGCGCCTCGGTGGGCAGCGCCTCGGTGGGCAGCGCTTCTGTGGGGAGCGCTTCAGCAGGCAGCGCTTCTGTGGGCAGTGCGTCCGTGGGCAGTGCGTCCGTGGGCAGTGCGTCCGTGGG
>DASRYP010000962.1:0-6565 GCA_035687165.1 Actinoplanes sp.
CGCTCGGTCAGCTCGGGGTCGTGGTGGTGTCGTTCGGCGCGACCGGCCTCGTCGTGCTGGGCCTGGGCACGTGGCGCAGGCCGGGACTGCGTACGGGCGTCGGCATCATCTGGGACCTGCTGTCGTTCTGGCCCCGGCTCGGGCATCCGCTCTGCCCACCGCCGTACGGGGGCCGGGCGGTTCTCGCCGTCGCGGGCCGGGCGTCGCAGCTCGCCAACGAGCCGCTGCTCGACGGGGAACCAGCCTCGACGATCGTGCTCTCCGGGCACAGCCAGGGCAGCGTCATCACGGCCGCCGCCTGCGCGGTCCTGATCGAGCGGCAGAGCGCGGACCAGGACGACGATCTCCGACCCGACCGGGCGAGGGTGGCCCGGACCAAGCTCTCCATGATCACGTACGGGTCGCAGCTGCAGTTCCTTTATGCCCGGTTCTTCCCGTCCTACTTCGGGTTCCGGACGCTGCGGGGCGTCTACCACGGGCTGGACGGCCGGTGGCGCAGCGTCTACCGGTGGACCGATCCGCTCGGCGGGCCGGTGTTGGCCTGGGCGGCGCCGACCTCCAAGTCGAGTTTCGGGCCGGACATCTCGCGGTGGCAGCGGATGGGCTGCGGGGACGACTGTCCCGGGCACGAGCCGGTCGAGCGCTGCGGCTGCCCGGACCGGTGCCCGCGCGACGACGACCCGGCCGCCCGGTGCCCGTACCCGAAGTATTGGGCGGTGGGCGCGGATCTGCGGCTCCGGGACCCGGCGACGATCGAGGACTCGGCCTACCAGCCCCGGCGGGCCGCGCGGGGGCACAGCGGTTACCCGTCGGATCCGGCGTACGAATGCGTCTTCGGGGATCTGACGGCGGTCACGGTTGAAAGCGGTATCCCATCCCCGGTTCGGTGATCAGGTGCCGCGGGCGGGTCGGGTCGTCCTCGAGCTTGCGGCGCAGCCGGGCCATGTACTGGCGCAGGTAGTTCGTCTCGGTGCCGTACTGCGGGCCCCACACGTCGTGCAGCAGGCTGCGCTGGGTGATCAGCTTGCCCGGGTTGCGCAGGAGCTGCTCGAGGAGCTGCCACTCGGTGGGGGTGAGCCGCTGGTCCGGGGCGATCGTGTGGTCGGCCAGGTCGATCGTGTAGCGGCCGACCGTCACCGGGCCGGGCGGCGCGTCCGAGGGGAGGGCCCGGCGGGTGACCGCGCGGATGCGGGCGAGCAGCTCGTCGACGCCGAACGGCTTGGTCACGTAGTCGTCGGCGCCGGCGTCGAGCGCGTCGACCTTCTCGTTGCCCTCGGCCCGCCCGGACAGCACGATGATCGGGACGGTGCTCCAGCCGCGTAGGCCGCGGATCACGTCGGCGCCGTCCATGTCGGGCAGGCCGAGGTCGAGCACGACCAGGTCGGGGAAGTGGGCGGCGGCGGCCTTGAGCGCGGACGCGCCGTCGGCGGCGACGTCGACGTCGTACTTGCGGGCGCGCAGATTGATGCGCAGCGCCCGCAGGATCTGCGGGTCGTCGTCGACGACCAGGATGCGCGTCACAGCTCGCCCCGCGGCAGCGTGAGGACCATCGTGAGGCCTCCTCCGGGGGTCTCCTCGGGCTTCAGGGTGCCGTCCATCGCCTCGGTCAGGCCGCGGGACAGGGCCAGGCCGAGGCCCACGCCGGTGTGGTTGTCCCGGTCGCCGAGCCGCTGGAACGCCTGGAAGACCCGTTCGCGGTCGCCGGGCGGGATGCCGGGCCCGTGGTCGACGACGCGCAGCTCGACTCGGCCGTCGGTGGCCCGCCCGGTGATCGACGGGGGCCGGTCGGCGGGGCTGTACCGCAGCGCGTTGCCGACGACGTTCACCAGCACCCGGTCGAGCAGACCGGGGTCGGCGTACGCGACGGGCAGGTCGTCGGGGAGTCGCACGGCGACCCGCCGGCCGGCCGGGCCGAGCTCGTCGAGGGCGGCGGGGACGACGTCCTCGAAGCCGATGTCGGTGGGGTGTACGCCGAGGGCGCCGGCCTGCAGGCGGCTCATGTCGAGCAGGTTGGCCAGCAGGGCGGACAGGCGGTCGAGGGACTCGTCGGCGGTGGCGAGAAGCTCGCGGCGGTCGTCCTCGTCGAAGTGGACCTCGTCGCTGCGCAGGCCGGCCACGGCGGCCTTGGCCGAGGCGAGGGGCGTACGCAGGTCGTGGCTGACGGCGGCGAGCAGGGCGGTACGGACGCGGTCGCCCTCGGCGGCGGTGGTGAGCCGCTGCTGACGCAACGCCACGGCCGCCTGAGCGCCGAACGCGCGGGCGATGCGCAGCTCGTTCTCGTCGAGCTCGCGTCCGCGCAGCGCCAGCTCAAGACCGTCATCGGCGGGAAGCCTGGTTTCCGGCGACGCGGAGCCGTCGGGGGCCTCGGTCGCCGCGGCCGACCGCCAGCCCTCGTTCGTGCGTTCCAGCAACGTCACCGACTCCAGGCCGAACAGCTCGCGCAGCTCCGAGAGCAGCCCCCGCAGCGGGTCGGGCCCGGCCAGCACACCCTCCGCCACGGCGGCCAGGATGTGCGCGTCCGCGGCGGCGGCCGCCGCCTGGCGGGTGCGCCGGGCGGCCAGATCCACGATCCACGACACGGCCGCCGCGACCAGCACGAAGACCACCAACGCCAGCGCCCCCTGCACCGTGTTGATGTTCAGGCTGCGGACCGGCGCCGTGAAGAAGTAGTTCAGCAGCAGGAACCCGCCGACCGCGGCGAGCAGCGCCGGCCCCGACCCGCCCAGCAGCGCCACCCCGACGACGGCGGCCAGGAACAGCAGCACGCCGTCGGCCAGCGCCAGCCCGCTCGCGTGGGCGATCGCCGTCAGCGCCGGCAGTCCCACCACGGTCAGCGCGAACCCGGCGGCCACGCGCCGCCGGGGCAGCGGCGTGCGACCGACCGCGGCGGGAATTGTCATGGCGAGTGCGGGCCGACCGAGGTCACGACGATCGCCGCCGCGCCGGCCTCGTCGGAGGCGGCCAGGTCGACCGTCGCCTCGATGCCCCAGTCGTGGTCGCCCTCCGGGTCCTCGAACACCTGCCGGACGACCCACGCCGTCGAACCCGCCTCGATGTGCAGGAACGCGGGCCCGCGCGCGGCCGGGCCGGTGCCGAGCGAGTCGTACTCGTCGAAGTAGTCCGCCATCGCGTCCTGCCACCGGTCGGCGTTCCAGCCCGACTCGGCGTCCAGCTCGCCCAGGTCGTAGTAGCGGCGCAGCGCGGCCAGCTCGACCCGCCGGAACATCGCGTTGCGCACCAGCACGCGGAACGCGCGGGTGTTGCGGGTGACCGCGGGCGGCTTGTCGTCGAGGCGTGCCGCCTCGATCACCACGCCCGGGTTGCGCAGCCGCTCCCACTCGTCGAGCAGGCTGGAGTCGACCTGCCGGACCAGCTCGCCGAGCCACTCGATCAGGTCGGTGAGCTCCTCGGTGCGGGCGTCCTCGGGCACGGTCTGCCGCAGCGCCCGGAACGCGTCGGCGAGATAGCGCAGCACCAGCCCCTCGGAGCGGGACAGGCCGTAGAACGACACGTACTCGGTGAAGGTCATCGCCCGCTCGTACATGTCGCGGACGACGCTCTTGGGCTTGAGCTCGTAGTCGGCGACCCACGGGTGGCCGCGCTGATACGTCTCGTACGCCGCCTCGAGCAGTTCCAGCAGCGGCCGCGGGTGGGTGACGTCCTCGAGCAGCTCCATCCGCTGCTCGTACTCGATGCCCTCGGACTTCATGGCGTTGACGGCCTCGCCGCGGGCCTTCTGCCGCTGCGCGGAGAGCACCTGACGCGGATCCTCCAGCGTCGACTCGATCACCGACACCACGTCGAGCGGGTAGTCCGGCGCCTCGCGGTCGAGCAGTTCCAGGCTGGCCAGGGCGAACGGCGACAGCGCCTGGTTCAGTGCGAAGTCCAGCTGCAGGTCCTCGGTGAGCCGGTAGGTGCCTTCCGCCGTACGCTCGATGACCCCACCCGCCATCAGCGCCCGGGCGATGCCCACGGCCCGCCGGATGTGGCGGCGCCGGGCGCCCGGCTCCTCGTGGTTGTCGGTGAGCAGGTGCCGCATCGCCGCGAACGGGTCGCCGCCGCGCGAGATGACGTTGAGCAGCATCGCGTGCGACACCTGGAACGACGAGTTCAACGGCTCGGGGTCGGCCGACACGAGCCGGTCGAACGTGGGCTGGCCCCAGCCGATCGAGCCCTCCGGCGGCTTCTTCCGGACGACCTTGCGCCGCTTCTTCGGGTCGTCGCCCGCCTTGGTCAGGGCCCGCTCGTTGTCGATGACGTGCTCGGGCGCCTGCACGATCACCGTGCCGAGCGTGTCGAACCCGGCCCGGCCCGCACGCCCGGCGATCTGGTGGAACTCGCGCGCCTTGAGCAGGCGGGTCTTCACCCCGTCGTACTTCGAGAGGCCGGTGAACAGCACCGTCCGGATGGGGACGTTGATGCCGACGCCGAGCGTGTCGGTGCCGCAGATGACCTTGAGCAGCCCCGCCTGGGCGAGCGTCTCCACCAGCCGCCGGTATTTCGGCAGCATGCCCGCGTGGTGCACGCCGATGCCGTGCCGCACCAGCCGCGACAGCTGCTTGCCGAAGCCCGCGGTGAACCGGAAGTTGCCGATGGCGGTCGCGATCGCGTCCTTCTCGGCCCGGGTGGCCATGTTGATGCTCATCAGCGACTGCGCGCGTTCCAGGGCGGCGGCCTGCGTGAAGTGCACGATGTAGACCGGCGCCTGCTTGGTCTGCAGCAGCTCCTCGATCGTCTCGTGCAACGGCGTCATCGCGTACGAGAAGAGAAGCGGCACGGGACGCTCGACGCTGGCCACCACGGCGGTCGGCCGCCCGGTGCGCCGGGAGAGGTCGTCGACGAACCGGGTCGTGTCGCCGAGCGTCGCCGACATCAGGATGAACTGGGCCTGGGGCAGCTCGATCAGCGGCACCTGCCAGGCCCAGCCCCGGTCGGGCTCGCTGTAGAAGTGGAACTCGTCCATCACGACCTGGCCGACGTCGGCGTTCTTGCCCTCGCGCAGCGCCAGGTTGGCCAGCACCTCGGCGGTGCAGCAGATGATCGGCGCGTCCGCGTTCACGCTGGCGTCACCGGTCAGCATGCCGACGTTGTGGGCGCCGAAGGCCGCGCACAGGGCGAAGAACTTCTCACTGACCAGCGCCTTGATCGGCGCGGTGTAGAAGGTGGTGCGGCCGTCGGCCAGCGCGGCGAAGTGCGCGCCGGTCGCGACCAGGCTCTTGCCGGAGCCGGTCGGGGTGTTCAGGATGACGTTCGCCCCCGTGGCGATCTCGATGAGCGCCTCTTCCTGATGGGTGTAGAGGGCGAGGCCCTGCTCCGTGGCCCACTTCTGGAAGGCGTCGAAGACAGCGTCGGGCTCGTTGGTGCCGGGAAGGCGATCGGTCAGCGTCATATTGCCTTTAGTCCGTTTTATGGGCGAGGGGTGCGGCGGTCGGTGGGCCGCCTCCATCATATGGATCAGGTGCGTGGCCAGTGTGCGAGGCGTTGCCGCAGCTCGCGGATCTGGCGCACGTCGAGGCCGTAGAGCGCGAACCGCGCGTCGTCCAGCCGATCCAGATAACGCCCGGCGTCGGCCACATCTTCCGGGTCGAGCGCCGGGTCGGCCCGCGCGCCGAGTTCCAGGAGCAGCGCCAGCGGATAGTGCTCGAGCGCGGCCGCGATGTCGATGTAGTCGCGCACCTCACGCCGGTTGACCAGGGCCGCGACCTTGGTGGCGACAAGATCGTCGAGGTGCATGACCGGCCCGAGCTCCATCACGACGGGTGTCTGGTGCCGGTCGAGCCGGCAGAGCGTCAGCCGCAGCGCGCGGTCGTCGGTGGCGACCAGGAACTCCCGCAGGTCCTCGTCCATGCCCGCGAAGAGTTCGTCGCCCTCCTCGCGGACCACGCGGTAGCCGGCCGCGCGCAGGGCGAGGGCGACCTCACCGGCGGCCGCGGCGACCCCGCCGGCCGTGTCGGTGAACAGGTCGACGTCCTCGGTGGGGCGCTTCACCAGCCCGTTGACCAGCCAGGCGAAACCCCCGCCGAGGACGAACCCGTGCTTGGTGGCGACCGCGAGGGCCACCCGCGCGACATCGGCATAGAAGTCGTCGACGCTCGCCACCGCGTCAGGCTATCCGCCGACGCGGCCCGGCACGAACCGCTGGGCGGCGCCGTCGGCGGCGGGTCCGACGTCCAGATCATCGCGACCGCTCGTCGGCGCGTCGGCATTCCCCCGCGGTGACTTTCAGCGGGCTCCGGCGCCGGCCAATTCGTCGGCGGCGTGCCGTGCGGCGGCAAGACGCAACCGGGGGTGCCGGGCCTCCCAGGCCGCTCGCACGCCGCGGGGGAGATTCAGTTCCGGCCAGACCCGCACGAGAGTCTCGCCGTGCAGATAGGCGCGCAGTTCCTCGACGCGAATGGCTTCGCGCAGCACGTTCTCGTACATCCAGGCCAGCATCGTCGGCTGCTCGAGATCGAACGAGTTCCGCGGCCCCCACCACAGTCGCAACGGCAGTTCCACGAGCCCCCGGGTCGGCCCGGTCAATTCCGCCACCGTGCCCGCCACCAGGACCGCCCGATGGGGCCGA
>DASRYP010000963.1:0-5876 GCA_035687165.1 Actinoplanes sp.
TCGGCCCCAACGCTCCGGTACCGGCCGCCGCATGGTCCGGAGATCTCCCTTGCCGCAGGTCGTGTGCCTGGGCGCCCCGTCACCGGGGTGCCCAGGCACACGACGGTCGCCGGTGATGTCAGTCGACCGGCATCACCCACACGTCGGCGATCGACGGGTCGTAGTTGCGTCCCTCGGCGTCCTCCTGGAAACGGACGCGTACCGTCCCGTCCGTGGTCAGGTCGGGTCGGTCCACCAGGATCTGGTAGCTGACGGTGCCCTCCCCGCCGGCGGTGCGCTGGTAGGAGCGGGCGTGGACCAGGACGCCGTCGACCAGGACGTCGTAGTCCTTGATCTGCGCCTGGTTGTAGGTCTCGACGGTGCGCAGCACGAACGGCCGGCCCGGCGGGACCGCGAGGTCGAACTCGAAGTAGCCGCCGACGACCCCCTGGTAGGTGTAGCGCCGGGTCAGGCCCGCCTCGGTGTTGGTGCCCGAGCGGTCCGAGGCCGTCAGGCCGTGCGCCCGTTCCGAGGCGCCGTCCCCGAGGTCGGCGTGGTCGACGACACCGGTCGGCGGCACCGCGAGGACGACGCGTACCTCGATCGGAGCGGAAGCGGACCCGGCGGTGACCGTCAGCGTGGCGACGCCCTCGGTGACGGTCATCGGCGCGGTCACCGGCAGGGCCACCGTACGCTGCTGCCCGGCGGCCAGGTCATACCCCCGCGCCGGACCGTTCGACCACCCCGCCGCGGTGACGGTGAGGTCTCCCCGCGCGCGGATCATCGAGCGGTTGTGCAGCACCACGCTGAGGCTGGTCGTGTCGCCCGGGGTCACCGCGTCCGGGGCCGCCGTGACCCCGGTGATCTCGACCGCCGGCGCGACCGTGATCGCGGCCGCGATCGGGAGCGTGGCCGTGCCGGTCTGCCGCCGGTAGCTGACGGTGCCGGCCAGGGCGACGGTGCCCGGCTGTTGACCCGCACCGATGCGTACGTCGTAGAGCGTGGCCACCGTGCCGCCCGCCCGCACCGAGGTCGCCGGGGCCGGTCCCACCCGGGTCACCGTCCAGCCCGCCGGAGCCGGCAGGCCGATCCGCACGTCGGTGAGCGCGGTTCCGCCCCTGTTCTGCAGCTTCGCCTCGACCCGGACGACGTCGCCGGGCACCAGGTCCCCGGCCGGCACGCTCAGCGAGGCGACCGCGCCGACCAGCGCCGCCGACGCCCGCGACAGGCGCGTGCGGACATCGGTCAGTTTGTCCCGCAGTTCCGTCGCGGCCGCTTCGGTGAGGCGCTTCGCGGCCAGTTCGGTGCCGACCCAGCGTTCGAGGTCGGCCGCCGCGGCCAGTGCGAGGTGCACCGTGCTGGCGGTGGCCGCCGAGGAGGCCGTGCCGTAGCTGCGGTCCGCGGCCTCGGTCGCACCGACGAGCACCTTGGCCAGAATTGTGGCCACCGGCCAGGAACAGCGGTTCAGGTGCCGGTCGGCGGACCGGGTGGCGATCAGGCCGGCCACCGCCACCGCTGTGGTCCGGGCCTCCCCGAGGTCGCCGCGGACGGTGTCGACCGCGAACCGGTAAGTGCCCGAGCCCACGGTGAACACCGCCTTGCCCCCGGCCATCCTGACGAACGTGACGCCGTCGGCCCCGGCGGCCGGCTTGGCGCCTTCGGTCACCGACCACCGGCTGGCAGTGGGGATCTCCACGGTGGCCGTGGTGTTGCCGGGAACGGTGACGTCGAGCGACATCTGCCCGGCCGCGTCCAGCTTCCAGCCGCTCACGAACTGGCCGTACCGGGAACGGTAGGTGGCCCGGGCCGAGGTGAGCCCACCACCCGGCTGCGGCGCGATGGTGACGTGCCGGAATCCGGGAGCCGCGTCATCCGGCCGGATGCCGCCGATGGTGCGGTACATCCAGTCGCCGACCGCCCCGTACGCGTAATGGTTGAAGGAGTTCATGCCGACGTCACCGAAGCTGCCGTCCGGCTTGATGGAGTCCCAGCGCTCCCAGATCGTGGTCGCTCCGCGCGCGATCTCGTAGCCCCACGAGGGGTAGTCCTTGTTCGTCAGCAACCGGTAGGCGATGTCCACGTTGCCGGTGTCGGTCAGCGCGGGCAGCAGGTCCGGCGTGCCGAGGAAGCCCGTGGAGAGGTGGTAGCCGCGGGACGCGACCTTCTCCGCGAGCCGCTTTCCCGCCGCGTCACGGCGGGCGGCCGGAACCAGACCTATGCTCAGGGCCAGGACGTACGCGGTCTGGCTGTCGCCCTGGATCCGTCCGTCGGCGGAGACGTACGCCTCGGCGAACGCTGCGCCCACGGCGGTGGCACGGGCACCGTACTGCTCGGCGTCGGCGGTGTGGCCCAGCGCGGCGGCCATCTCGGCGAAGAGCCGCGTGCTGTAGGCGGCGTACGCGGTCCCGATGACACCGGCCGGGGTCGGGTCGTCCAGGTTCAGCCAGTCCAGGTACGGGCCGGCCTCGGGCCGCAGCAGACCGTTGCTGGTGGCCCGCACGTAGTCGACGTACCGGCGCATCGAGTCGTAGTGGTCGGCCAGCACCTTCGTGTCGCCGTAGCGCTTCCAGAGCGTGTACGGCACGGTGATCCCGGCATCGGC
The DNA here is from genome assembly GCA_035687165.1 of Actinoplanes sp. Taxonomy (GTDB): domain Bacteria; phylum Actinomycetota; class Actinomycetes; order Mycobacteriales; family Micromonosporaceae; genus Actinoplanes. Next base: position 2,582 of record DASRYP010000963.1, read on the forward strand.
CCAGCCGGAAGCCCCGTCGCCGCAGCACTTCCGCGGCGCGATGTCGGGGTATGCCCCGTTGGCCGACTGGGCGTCCCGCAGGTCGGCCAGCCACTTGGTGAGGAAACTCAACGAGTCCATGTTGAACGTCGCGGTCTCGGCGAACACGTTGATGTCGCCGGTCCAACCGAGCCGCTCGTCGCGGGCCGGGGTGTCGGTGGGGATGGACAGGAAGTTGCCCCGCTGCCCCCACACGATGTTGCTCTGCAGCTGGTTGACCAGGGGGTCGGAGGTGGTGAGCTCGCCGGTGAAGGGTGCCGCCGTGCCCATCACCCGCCCGGTCACCGTGGACAGCGTCGGCGTCCCGGGGAACCCGGTCAGCTCCACGTACCGGAAGCCGTGGAACGTGAACCGAGGCTCGTACACCTCAGCGCCCTTGCCGTCGAGTGTGTAGTAGTCGGTGGCTTGCGCCGTACGCAGGTTGGCGGTATAGACGGTGCCGTCCGGGTTGAGCACTTCGGCGTGCCGGATCCGGACCGTCTGCCCGGCATTGCCGGTGACCTTCAGCCGCGTCGAGCCGACCATGTTCTGGCCGAGGTCGAACACCCACACGCCGGGCCGGGGCTGGGTGAGAGTCTTCGCGCTCAGTTCCCCGGTCACCTTGACCGGCGGGTCGATCTGGGCGACCAGAGGCTGCGTCAGGACGTCGTTCCGCACGGTCGGCGCGGACCAGCCGGCGTCGTCGAAGGCCGAGCTCCGCCAGCCCGCCGGGTCGAGCCGTGCGTCGTACGTCTCGCCGTGGACGTTGTCGCCCCTCAGCACCGGACCGTCGGCGGAACGCCAGCTGCCGTCACTGCCGATGATCTGTGCGGTGCCGTCGGTGTAGTCGATGCGCAGCTCCGCGAGCAGCTCGGGCCGGTCACCGTAGAGCTTGTCGCCGAACCAGGCAATGGAGCCGGAGTACCAGCCGTCACCGAGCATCGCGCCGATCGTGTTGTCCCCGTTGACGATCCGCCCGGTGACGTCGTAGGTCTGGTACTGGATCCGCTTGGCGTAGTCGGTCCAGCCCGGAGCGAGCTGGTGGTCGCCGACCTTCTCGCCGTTGAGGGAAAGCTCGTAGACCCCGAGCGCGGTCGAGTAGATCCGGGCCCGGCTGACCTTGCGATCGACCTTGAACTCGCGGCGCAGCAACGGCTTGCCCGCCGGGTCGGCCAGCAGTGTCTCGGTCGAACCGGAGACGGCCAGTCCCTGCGGGGTCGGCGTGCCGGCGGTGAACGGGTTGGTCGCGCCGGTCAGGTCGGCGTCGACCTCGGTCTTGCCACCGACGGTGAGCTTCACCGAGTGGATGACGGCCGACTCGGCTTCCGAGGTGCGCAACCCGATGGTTCCGCTCGCCCGGCTGCTGTTTACGGTCGTATCAACCAGAGAACCATCCACGTACGTACGGATGGTGGTGCCGGCGGTCTCGATCCGCAGATCGTGCGGCTTGGTGAAATCCGCGGGCGCGACGGCGATCGGCACCTCCTTCAAGAGCTGCCAGTTGCCGGCGACGCGGACGTGCGGACGCAGTACCGGCTTGTTGTTGAAGTTCGCGAGCTGCCACATGTACGCGTCGTTGACGCCGCGCGCCCGGAAGAAGATCCCGGCCGCGTCGCGGACGACGGTCAGGCGGACGTCCAATGTGTAGTCGGACCAGGCGGCGCTGGGCCGGTCGCGGCCGATCCACTTCGCGTGCCAGTCGTCGGCCTTGAGCAGACCGGTCTCCCACCAGGACGGCGAGCTCCAAGCGGAAGCTCGGCCGGCGTCGTCCCAGACGCGGACCTGCCAGTGGTAGCGGGTGGCGGAGGTGAGGGCGGGGCCGCCGTACGGGACCTGGGTGGAATTGGCGCCGGTCGTCCGTCCGCTGTCCCAGACGTCGGCCTGGCCCGCCGACAGCTTGGCGGCGGTGGAGGCGACGCGGATCTGGTACGCGGTCTGCGTGACCCCGCGCCGCGCGGAGCTGACCAGCCAGCCGAGCCGCGGAGCGGGCGTGTCGAGGCCGAGCGCGCCGGCGACGCCCTCGACGGTGAGTCCGGTGGCGGCCGGGGCCGGGGCTGCCGCGACAGCCGGGCCGGGGCCGGCGGCGACCGTCGTGATCGTCCCCGCGACGCACATCGCCGCCGCTAGAAGGTGGATACCCGCCCTCCTGGCGGCATGGTGGAGTCTCGTTCCTCGGTTCAAGTCGCACCCTTCCGATCGTGTCTCGAATGGCGGAGCGGCCCCGTTTCCGGGCATCCCGAAGCGCGGCACGGGCAAGCGTGCCGAGCAGGTGAAACATGATGCTGAAACGTTTCATCCGGATCAGTAACACGATCGTACGGATCTCGTCACACGAACGCAATGATGAGCCACGATGGACCGCGGCCGGGGTACGCGAGCCGGCGCGCGGCCACCACCGCGGGGCCACGCTTCGCGCTCACGAACTTGATCGCCCTGCCCGGACGTGGAGGACGTCGGCCGCTCGGTCACCGAGGTCGAAATCTGTGCCGACCTCGTCGAAAATGCCCGCAACCGCACTGGGCAGACAGCAACAGGTCTCTTGACTAGTAGTCATGCCGTACGCGAAGCTGTCCTCCGCGCCGGTGGCCGGGCCGGGCCGGGCCGGGCTGAGCCGCCCCACGCCAGGTCGCCGATCTCGTGGGCGTCCCCCGGCTGGATTCTCGATCCCTGCCGGGCGGTGCTCGACGCGACCACAATCCGCGCCACTGAGCGATCGCCGAGATCGTCCAGTGGCGTGGCGTTCAGGCGCTCACCGCCGGGCACGAGCTCCACCGTACCGAGGGCGGGCAGTTCGCGGTCTTGAGTCGATCATGACGTTGACCATAGTCTAAAAGACACCAAACATTGAAACGTTCAAATGTCTGGATTCCAGCCGGAGCACTCCCCCCACCGAGGAGGACCCGATGGCCCGTCAACGTCCCTGGTGCGTGATCGCCCTGACCGTCACGATCACCATCGCTCTCGCCGCCCCCGCCGGCGGCGCCGCCCCCGCCGGCGCCGCCCCGCCACCCCAGGCAGGCAGCGCCCCCGCCGTCCCGGCAGCCGCAGCCCCGGCGGTCAGCCTCGACGCCGCCCACTGGATCTGGTATCCGGAGGGCGACCCGACTCAGACCGCCCCCGCCGCCACCCGCTACCTGCGCCGCACGTTCACCGCCCCGGCCGGCCCCTACACCGGAGCCCAGCTGGTCGTGACCGGCGACGACACCACCGAGGTCTGGCTCAACGGCAGCTACCTGGCCGGCTCCCCGCACACCACCGACGCGTGGCAACAGGCCCG
>DASRYP010000964.1:0-2373 GCA_035687165.1 Actinoplanes sp.
CATCGCGCAGGCCCGAGATCAACTCGCCGGCGTCCTGGCCGGCCACCGGCACTCCGGTCGGCATCGTGAAGGGAAGCGTGATGGTCGGCGGCGTGATAGCACCGGTATTGACCAGTTCGTCGAGGGGATCGACGCCGACCGGAACGATCCTGGCGACGAGACGCCCACGGTTCGTGATCTCTACAGTCTCGCCCTGCTCGACCCGTGCAAGCACGCCGGCGGTGTCTTGGTTGAGGCTGCGGATGGGGATGCGGTCCATGACCAGAGTGTAGTACGAAATGTAGTACTTCGAGCGGAGGCAATCGGCGGCGACAGTTGCCCGGTGCCGGAAGGAGCCGGGAAGCGTCCGTGGCGGTCCGGATACACCCTCGCCCACGCGAGTCAGCGCCCGGACCAAGTCGTTCGCGGACGACCGGCTCCACGCATGGGTGACCAGCGCCGGAAATCGCAAGGTAGGTCCGGACACATCAGCTCGTCGACGTCCGGACCTACCTTGCGAGCCCTCGGCCAACGCCTTGATCATCCGCAACCTGGAACCGGACGCGACAGTCGTTGTCAGGTCCGCGCGAACCTTGCGGAGTCCGGACCTACCTTGCGGATGATCTTGCGGAGTCCGGGTGTCGTCTGCCAGTTGAGGTGAGGCACTGCCAGCGTGTCTGAGGCATCTCGCTGTTTCTGCCATTTAAGTTGAGGCATATTGATGGCTGCTTCAGCGAGGGCAGGTGGCGGTGCACGCTGCGAGAGCGGTGCCTCCGGCGAGGCCGAGCGATCGGTTCGAGCTGGTCTACGTGGACTCGGCCGGTGAACGTCAGCGAGGACCGCTGTCGTTGTGCTGGAGTTTTCCGTTCGAGCGGGCTGGGGCGGTACGTCAGTTCACGTCTCGTCGCGGCCAGCGGAGCTTTTCGGGCCTGTGGTACTTCGCCAGCAGCGGTGAGCACGTGGGCTATGAGTCTTGACTGGAGCGGGACCGGCTGATGATGTTGGATGCGGATCCCGACGTGGTCGCGGTGTCGTCGCAGTCGTTCTGGTTGTGCTGGCAGGACGAGGATGGCCGTTCCGTGCGGCATGCGCCGGACTACTTCGTCCGGCGACGCGATGGAACCGCCGTGGTGCTCGACAACCATCAACCGGACGCGACAATTCGGCCATCGGCATGTTGAAGATCAAGAACGTGCGAGTTGATCTCATGGACCAGGTGGCCTATGTCGGTGATCTCGACAACTTCAACTCCGCCGTCACGCAGTGTCTCGACACCGCGGCATTCTGCGAACAGGAGCGGTTCTCGTAGTGCGATCACAACTCGCTTAATACCGGCGGCGAGGATCCGCTCTGTGCAGGTGACTGGTCGCGATTGTCGCGTGGTACAGGGCTCCAGTGTGCTGTAAATGGTGGTATGAGCGAGGTCAAGGCCTGACTGGCCGGCCAACTTGGCAAGTGCGGCCTCTTCAGCATGATCACGGCGTTCACCTTCGCCGGTGTAGCCTGTGGCCCGCACGACGCCGTTGTGGTCGACGACAATCGCCCCGACCGCGTAGTTGGTCAGTGTCGGTGGTGACAGCCGGGACAGCTCGACCGCCTTCGCGAGCCACCCTCGGTCGTCCTTGGCTACGCCACTCATTCAGGAACTCTCCGATGTTCCGCGCCTGCTGCGCCGGTTGCGGCGTCGAGTACACCTACCCCCTTTCGGGTGGTCCTCGGCGACCGCACCTCGTGATCGTCTCGCCGCTTCCAGGAGCAGAGTGGCTACTGACACTTGCCTGGCGTACCTACTGAAATTTAGCTGGCGCACACCGGATGAAGTTGGCCAGCCCGCCGGAACATGTCCAGCAGCGTGGTCTCCGTCCGCCCGAAGATGGCCAGCCCGTACCCGAGGCTCTCCCGCGGCTCCCTCCGACTGCACCGCTAAAACACTGGTCGCGTGACGGACGAACGTCGCCCGGCCGGGCATGGCCGCCTCGGCCTCACGCTCGCAGGCGACCTTCAGATTGCCGTACTCGCCGTCGTCGGACTCCGGCGGCAGCAAAGGGGCATCCTCCGTCCGGCCCGCCTCGGCCGAGGCCGGATAAACCGCGATCGAGGACATGAAGACGTACTGCCCGATGCGCGGCGCCAGCATCCCGGCGGTGGCAGCAACCTGGCGCGGGTGGAAGCCGCTGAAGTCGAAGACCGTGTCCCAGCTGCCGGTGCCGAGCGCAGTCAGGCCGGCCGGGTCACCGTCCACGGTCCGGTCACCGATCAGGCGGGGCACGCCAGGAAACAATTCCGTGCCCGTGCGCCCGCGGTTGAACAACGTGACATCGTGCCCCGCTTGCAGGGCCTGCTCGGCGAGGTGACAGCCGAGATACTTGGTGCCACCGAGAATCAGCACGCGCA
>DASRYP010000965.1:0-4913 GCA_035687165.1 Actinoplanes sp.
TCAGCGACGGTGGGGTTCGGTTCCAGCCGTGGGTGGGTGTGGTCGATCGGGCATTGATCGGGGACTGCGATTGCGAGGTCGAGTCTGGTGAGGACGATTTCTGTGCCCACGCTGTCGCGGTGGCGTTGTCCGCGTTCGAGGTGGGTGTCAGGTTCTCTGCTGTGGGCAGGCCGCATGGTGCGGGACCGGTCGAGCCGGAACGCGTGGACTATCTGCGAGCTGTGCGGTCTCTCGGTCCTCGGCAGTTGACCGACTTGGTGGTGGAGCAGGCTGTTCGGGATCGCCTGTTCGCGACCCTGCTGTTGGGGAAGGCGGGGATGCTCGCCCCGGTCGACGAGTCGGCCCTGGCCGGTTTTCAGGCTGCTATTCGTGCGGCGTCGAACGTGACCACCGGTACCAGGTGGGAGATCGCCGATGTGGAGGACGCCGGCCGTCGCCTCGTCGCCGAGGTCGAGATCCTGTGCGCCCGTCCCGTGACGCCGGCTCTGCTCGATCTGATCGAGCAGGCGATCGCGGTCTGGGACGAGTTGGCCGGCCATCTGATCGACTCCTATCACGCGCGCCGCATTGATCCTGAGGAGATCAGCGAGCCCCTGGTCGATGCGCACCGGGATCTGTGCGAGCGGCTCGAGCTGGACTCGGAGGAGATCGCCGGACGACTCGAGTGGCTGCTCGACCGCTGCCACCACGACACTGTCGACCCGGCCAGGTATTCGGAGCTTCTCGGTGCGGCCGCAGGCTCCTGATCACGACATGTGGTCCGACTCCCGTTTTGAACCCGCGCGCAACGGGCGAGTTACCAGGTCAGGTTTCCGAGCAGGCGCATCGTGGGCGGTACCAGCAGGCATCCTTCCCGGATGTTGTCGTTATTCGGGAGGTGTGGTGTCAGCCGAAAAGGGCGGTGGGGATGTCGGCGTAGAAGAGGGCGGGGTCGCGGGAGAGGGCGGCCTTGACGTTGGCGGTGGGAGCGTCGGCGATAACTTCGATTTTGCCCGCTTCCAGGCCGTCGAGGGCCATCGCCACCACCTCGTGGGGCGGGAGCTTGGGGATGTCGTAGGCGGCCATCATGTCGGTGTCGGCTATCGCCAGCGCCAGGGCGGTGACCTGGGTCTTCTGGTCGGCCAACTCGAGTCTGACGCCGTTGGTGAGTGACCATTCCGCGGCTTTGGACGCGGCGTAGCCGTTGCTGGCGGGGGCGAAGGCGTACCAGCTCAGGGCCGAGATGACGTTGAGAATGGCGCCCCCGGCAAGTCGGGGGGCGAAGGCGCGGGTGACGTTGAGGGTGCCCCAGAAGTTGGTGTCGAATTCGCGGTGAATGTTGGCCGTGGAGGGGCCGAGCAAGGGGGCGTCGGTCGAGATGCCGGCGTTGTTGACGAGGATGTCGAGGTCGCCTACCTGGGCTGCCGCGGCGTCGATGGACGCCGCGTCGGTGATGTCCAGTTGGAGGGGGACGACGCCCGGGATGTTGATGCGGTCGGGGTTGCGAGCGGTGGCGTAAACGGTGGTGGCGCCGCGGGCGAGGAGGGCTTCGGCGAAGGCCTTGCCGAGGCCGCGGTTGGCGCCGGTGATGAGAGCTTTTGTGCCGTTGATCTGCATGCCACTACGCTAAATCCTCACGTTGACGTCAGAGGCAAGTGTTGCGAGGTGGATCACTGTGCGAATCGGGGACCTGGCGGTCGAGACACGGGTGAGTGTGCGGGCGCTGCGGTATTACGAGGAGCAGGGGCTGCTGGCCTCGACGCGTAGCCAGAGCGGGCAGCGGCTCTACGGGAACGCGGCAGTCAACCGCGTACGGCTGATTCAGCAGTTGTACGGCGCGGGACTGTCCAGCAAGACGATCGCGGAGCTCTTGCCATGCGTGGACGCCCAGGTGAGCACGCCGGAGTCGCGGGCCCGGCTGCGGGCGGAGCGGGACCGGATCAACACCCAGATCGCCGAGCTGATCATCGCCCGGGACAAGCTCAACGACATCATCGACGTGACGTCGAGGCCCAACCCGGTGTGTGACTACACATGAGTACGGGTTCCTAGCCACAGCCTGCTGCGTTTCGGTGGCGAGGCGTGCACGTCGCCACGCGAGAGTTGAAGGTCGCGTGCCCGGCGGTCCTGGGCATGCGACAAGAAGTCTCTTGACTAGTTGTCATGCCGTGGGTGATGCTGTCTTCCGCGTCTGGGGCAGGCGCGAGAGGAGCAATGATGACTGACCGTGAGTCCTCCGATGGTGTGTCTGCGGGGCGGGCGCCGGCCCGCGACTTCGACGGTTTATACAAGGCGTTGTTGGAGGCTTATCCCCGCGACGCTTTGCACTTGTTGTTCGGCGTGCGGCTCGATGGCGAGGCGGTGGTGCTGGACGGGCCGACCGAGCAGCTGCGGCAACGCAGTCGCCAGTGCGACAAGGTGTTCCTGGTTGCGCGGGGTAGGGGGCTGCCTTCCGACGTCTACCACGTGGAGGTCCAGGTCGAGCGCACGGAGGATTTTCAGGAGCGGATGGTGTCCTACTGGGCGTCGTTGGCGTTGAAGTACCGCCGTTCGGATCATCGGATTCATCAGGTTGTGCTCTGGCCGTTGGGTGGGGGGTATCCGGGCCGTTTCAGTCGGGATCGGGCTCGGCTCGATTACCGGTCGGTCAACGTTCCTGACGACCTGGACCCCGGCATGCTTTTGGCTGGTCCCCTGGCTCCGCTTGCGTTGTGGTCGCAGAAGCCGCCGCAGGATCTTGTGGAGCGGGTCGCTGATCGGATTGCCGCGACGAGCGCGTTTGAGGAACAGTTGGTCCAGGTCGAGCTGGGTATGCTCGTGGGGGGTTCGCTGGCGGTCCAGGTTCTCGAGGCTTTGCGAAGGAGAGACATGAACGACGTTCTCGAGCAGACGGAGTCGGGCCGCGAGATTGCTCGTCGAAACCGGGAGCAAGGCCTGGAACAAGGCCTGGAGCGGGGCCTGGAGCAGGGTTTGGAACAAGGCTTGGAGCAGGGGCTGGAGCAGGGCCACGTCGATGGGATGCGGGTGCTCCTGCGGGCGAGATTCGGCGAGTTCGCCGACCTGGACGACCTCGCCCGGCGACTGGCCGGTCGCGACCACGACGGGAACATCGCCCGCATCGTCGCTGGTGCGACCTTGGCGGAGCTGCGCTCCTGAGCCTGAGCGGCGTTGACGGGGAGGCTAGGCCGCGTCGAGGAGCAGGTCGGCCAGGTGGGTGGAGAAGCCGAGCGGGGCCCGGCCGTCGGCGCGGGCGCTGGTCACGACCGGACAGCGCGGGTCGGCGACGACGCGGCCGCCCAGGGCCAACACCTCGTTGACCAGTCCGCGATCCTCGTCGTGGTCGACAGGGCGGAAACCGCCGGCGGCCAGGTACGCCGTGGCCGAGATGCCCAGGTTGGCGCCGTGCACGTGTGGCTCTGGCGCCGAGACGTACCCGGCCTCGTAGATTCCGGGCACCGTGCCGGGCCAGCCTGACCAGTCGTCGACCGTGACCGTGCCGGCCAGCAGGTCGGTGCCGGCCTGGGCATGGGCGAGCTGCCACCACAGCCAGACAGGTGGGACGCGGCTGTCGGCGTCGGTGGTCGCGAGCCACAGACCTTCCGGGCCGCGGCGCAGTGCGTGGTCCATGCCGATCGCGCGGGCCACGCCGACGTTTTGCACGTCGATTCTGAGGACTGTCGCGCCGGCCGCTACCGCCAGTTCCGCGGTGTCGTCGCGGCAGGCGTCGGCGACGACGATGATCTCCACCTCGGTCGGTGGGCGGGTGGCCGCGGCGAGGCTGTGCAGGCAGCCGGGCAGCAGGTTGTGTTCGTCGTGCGCGGGCACGACCACGGCGATGCGGTTCACGCCAATCCCTCGCGCTGGGCCACCGAGAGTGCTTCCGGCGGCGTACGGGTGTAGACCTCGAGCAGGAAGTCGTCCTCTTCGTGCCGGACCAGGCGGCCCAGGCCGGGCGCGGCGGCGATGCGGGCGTGCACGTCGTCGCCGGAGCGGGCGTGTTCGTCAACCGGGCGTCGCCAATGCGCGGCGACCAGGTCGCCGCCGGGTTCGAGCGAGGCGGTCGCGCGGTCGATCAGGACAGCCAGGTCGTGATCCTCGAAGTAGTAGCCCAGCTCGGAGAGCACGATCAGGTCGAACGTCTCGTCCGGCCAGTCCGCGGGCATCCACGCGGGCCGCAGTGTGACGTTCGGGAAGCCGGCGAGGTGCTCGGCCGCGGTTTCGACGGCGGCCGGGACGGCGTCGACCGCCAGTAGGTGGTCGCAGCGTTCGGCCAGGCGAGCCGAGAGCCGACCGGTGGAGCAGCCGGGCTCGAACGCCGACCGGTAGCGGCGCCGGGGCAGCGCGTCCGCAGTGAGCGCGTGCTTGCGGGCGTCGTACCAGCGGGTCGCGAAGTTCCACGGGTCGCTGCTGCCGGCGTACATCCGCTCGAAATAGATCGGAGACGTGGTCATCGCAGGATCACCTCGAACGGGCGGGAGAAGCGGGCCAGCACGTGCGGCGGCAGGATGGCGGCGTCGGCGGGGTCGGGGCCCAGGGCCGCGATCTGGCTGGGGAAGGCGGCGATCGCGGCAGCCTTCGCCGCTTGGGTGGCCGGGTGCAGACCGATGCGGTACGCCTGGTGCCAGGGCACGCGAGGGTCGTCCGGCTCGGCCCAGTGCCATGCCCAGATCGGGTACTCCAGCAGTACGGCGCCGGTGGCCGCGCACGCGCGTGCCGCCGCCCGGCCGACCGCCTCGTGGTCGGGGTGACCATCTTCGCGCCAGGTCGACAGGCACCAGCGCCCGGGCGTGAGCAGGCCGATCAGGATCCCGGTCAGCGCCTCCTCGTCGATCTTGCCGTCGGGCTGGCCGAGCCGGTGCACGACAGCGTCGGTCAGGCCCAGCCGGCGGATCGCCTCGGTGGTCTCGGCGCGGCGGATCTCGGCGAGCTCGTCC
>DASRYP010000966.1:0-8002 GCA_035687165.1 Actinoplanes sp.
CGCCGGACGAGGCCGTGCCGGAGCCGTAGGACGAGACGGCCATGAACTCCATCTCCGTGGCCGGACCGTGCCGGCCCAGCTCACGGGCGAAGTCGGCCATGAACATGACCGCGCCTTTGAGCACGCAGACCAGCAGGATGCCGTCCTCCGCCTCGGCGTGGTCGGCGGAGACCTGTTTCGCCAGTTCGGCGATCTTTTCCCGGATCTGTTCCTCGGAGATGATCACGTGGTCGATGTCGGCGTCGTACCAGGAAGCCATGCCCTTAGCGTGCCGTATCGAGGTTTCTCCCCGCCGCACGGGGCCGCCGTGATCGCGCCCGCAACCCCGGGAAATAGCCGGTTCAACCCGTCCTGACCGGCGAAAGAGACACTGAGAGTGACAACTCTCACAAGAGTCTAGGATCCCCGAACGAGTGCGCCGGCCGCGCGAATCACTCGGATGCCGCCGGGGAGGTGAACCGCGCCCTGCCCGTGCCAGTCCGTGATCAGAGCGTCAAGCGCTTCGACGTGCCGATGCGACAGCGCGCCCCCGGGCGCTCCCAGCTGCCGCGCCCATAAGTGCAGAACCCGCCGCCGTACGGCGGGAACGAGAGCGACCAGCTCCGAGATCTCCAGGACCGTGGCGACCAGCGGCGCGGCCAGATCGTCGAGCGCTTGGTTGTCGGCCGCGATCAGCGACGCCGACCGGGCCAGGTTGGCCACCACCCTGGGCCCCAGGGCCTCCACCAGGGCAGGAAGCGCGGCCCCGCGCACCCGGGACCGGGCGAACGCGGGATCCGAGTTGTGCGGGTCCGCCCAGGGCTCCAGCCCCAGCGCCGCACAGGCCTTGCGCGTGTCGGCCCGAGCGACGTCCAGCAGCGGCCGCACGAAGATCCCCTTGCGGGCGGGCATCCCGGCCAGCCCCCGCGGCCCACTCCCCCGGGCCAGCGCCAGCAGCACAGTCTCGGCCTGGTCGTCGCGCGTGTGCCCGAGCAGCACCGCCACGGCCCCGACACGCACGGCCGCGGCGCTCAGAGCCGCGTAACGAGCCGTCCGGGCCGCGGCCTCGGGACCCCCGGGCAGCCCAGCCACCGACACGGTCTCCACGATGACCGGATCGAAGCCGGTCGAGGACGCCCAGGCCGCCAGGTCAGCGGCCCGCGCCGCCGAACCCTCCTGCAGCCCGTGATCGACCGTCACCAGCCCGACCGCACGCCCCACGAACCGGGCCGCCGCGGCCAGCGCCAGCGAATCCGCCCCGCCCGAGCACGCCACCAGCACCGGACCGTCGGCCGGAAGCGCCCGCCGCACGGCCAGCCGCAGCGCGGCGATCGCGGGCGGGATGCGGGCCATTACCCGCCGATCGCGGGCTGCGGTCCGTGCACGCGGGCCACCCAGGCGTCCGGGTCGGCCAGCTCATCGAGCCGCGGCAGTGTCAGCGGTGAGTCGAAGATCTTGTTGAAGCCGGCCATCCCGACCCGTTCGACCACGCCGTGGACGAACTTGCGGCCCTCCGCGTACTGCCGCATCTTGACCTCGATGCCGAGCAGCCGCCGCACCGCTTTCTCCAACGGGTTGCCGCTCTCGCGGCGGTGGTTGAACTTGGCCCGGATCGCCTCGACGCTCGGGATGACCTCGGGGCCGACGCCGTCCATCACGAACTCGGCGTGGCCCTCAAGCAGGGTCATCAGCGCGGTCAGGCGGTCGAGCACGGCCTTCTGCCCCGGGGTCTGCACGATGTCGAGCACGGAAGAGCGCGAATCGGGGTCGCGCAGCGCGTCGGAAAGGCTCGCGACGCTGCGGCGCAGCCGCTCGAGGATGTGCTCGGTGCTCTGCGACGCGTCGACGAAGGCCTGCACCTCGCCCAGGAAATAGCCGCGCATCCACGGGACGGCGGTGAACTGGGTGCGGTGGGTGACCTCGTGCAGGCAGACCCAGAGCCGGAAGTCGCGCGGGTCGGCGCCGAGCTTGCGCTCCACCTCGACGATGTTGGGCGCGTTCAGCAGGAGCTGGCCGGGGTTGCCGGAGAAGACCTCGTATTGCCCGAGCACGCGGCCGGAGAGGTAGGCCAGGATCGTGCCGGCCTGCACACCGGTGACCCGGGAGCCGATCGCGTCGGCCAGCCCGCCCGGTTGCTTGTCGCCGGAGAACCGGGTGACCAGCGGAATGATCACCTGTTTGAGGCCTTCGATGTTGACGGCGGCCCAGTCCTTGCGGTCGACCACCCGCACCGGTGGCACCTCGCCCTGCGGTATCAGACCCGTGTAAGCGGCGACGTGACCGGCGGCCTCGTCGGTGAGTTGCCGCAGCTCACTCACCACCGCCATCGCGTCGTCATAGGAGACCGCGGGGCCGGATTTCGAGAGCGCGCCCGCGGTCGCGGCGGCCAGATCCCAGTCAACGAACTGCGCCATGCCACCCACCGTACCCGGGAAATTCCAGCCCGCACTCGGGTGAAACCCCTAGCCGACCGCCCCACCCGCCACCCGAAAAAGGGACTAAAGGCGCTAGATCAGCACCCGCACGACACGAGCTTGGCCGCGACCGTGTCGAGCGCGGCCCGGCCGGTCACCGCGTTCCCCGAGCCGCTCGCCATGATCGCGAAGACCAGCAGCCGGCCGTCGGCCGTCGTCAGGGTGCCGGCCATCGTGTTGACCCCGCTCAGGGTGCCGGTCTTGGCCCGCACCACGCCCTGACCGGCCTGATTGGGCTTCGGCTGGACGAAGCGCTGGTGCATCGTCCCCGACCAGCCCGCCACCGGCAGGCCGCCGAAAAGACCGGAGAGCGCCGGCCGCTGCCCCGCCGCGGCCAGCGACAGGAGCTGGGTGAGCAGGGTCGGGCTGATCCCGTTGTGCCGCGACAGTCCGCTCGCGTCGTACAGATTGGCTTCGTCAGCCGGCAGCCCGAAGTCGTCCATCCGCGCGATGATCGCCTCGGTGGCGTCGTCGAACGTGCCCGGCTTGCCGTCGGCCAGCGCGACCTGCCGGCCCAACGCCTCGGCCGCCGTGTTGTCGCTCTGCCCCAGCATCCAGTCGGTGAGCTGCACCATCGGCGGCGACTGCACCACCCCGAGCTGCTGCCCCGGGATGATTTCGGCCGCCGCCGAAGAAGGGGAGGAAGACGCGGCCGGCGCCTTGCCCTTGCGCACGGCCGACGTCGATACGCCGAGCATCCGCGCGAACGCCCTGGCTGCCGCGTTGGCCGGGTCCGCGGACCGCGGGTCGCCGCCGAACTCGTGGTGGATCGGCTTGACCCGCCCGGCGTTCACCATCAGCGCCTGCACGCGCGACACCTGGCCGGACGAGATGTCCCCGGAGCCCCAGCCCTTGGCGGTCTCGGCCCCGCTGAACAGCGACGTGTCGTACAGCAGCCGGGTCGGCACGACCGCACCGAGCGACTTCTTGACCTGGTCGGCCAGCAGATCGAGTCGCGCCGCGCCGGGGAACAGGGTGTTCTTCCCGGTCGCGAGCGTCGGGTCACCCCCACCGACCAGCACGATCTCTCCCGGCGAACGACCCGCGACCACGCGGGTGCTCAGCCGGTAGGACGGTCCGCGCGCGTCCAGCACCGCCGCCGCCGTCAGCAGCTTCGTGGCCGAGGCGGGCGTCGTCATCCTGTCCGCGTTACGGGCGTAGAGCACGTCTCCCGAGGCCACGTCGACCACCGCGACGTGCACCTTCGTACCGAGCGCCTTCGATTTCACCAGCGGATCGATCGCCTTGGTCACGCCCTCGACCGTCAGGGCGGTCCCGCCGCCGGCCGCCGCGACGAGCACCGGCGTGGGCGAAGGGTCGGGCGTGCTCGGCGCCGGGGTCGGGGAGCTGGTCGGCTCGGCCGACAGCCAGCCGTCGACCGGTCCCGGCCGCACGAGGCCGACGACGGCCGCCGCCAGCCCGAGAACCAGCACGACCGAAAGAGCGACAACCCATTTGGTACGGCTTCTCGAAGGACCCTCCACGAGCACCGGCCGGCCTTCGTCGCTGGTCCCGGCCGCGGCGCCCGCTGCGGGGGACAATGCCGGGTCACGCCGAACAGGCCCACCGACGACAGACCCCTCCACGACGGCCGGCGAGGTGGGCCGCACGGTGTTCAGCGGCACCGACGCCCGCCCGTAGGTGCCGCCGGTCGGCGACCCCGGCGCGGTGGACCAGGCCCCCCGCGCCCGCTCACCGGAGTTGTCGGAATCCTGACCCATCCGCCGATCTTCCGGCTCCGGCACACCACCCGGCGGCGGTTGACCTGATCCGGGGGCAGCTTCACCCGTGAGTTGTAACCGACCGGTCACCGATTCCGGCCGAACGGGCGACGAGAGCGCGGCGCCGGCGAGGTTCCCCGGTGACTTCCGAGGCGTCTGTCCTGTTATGGTGAGTTTAAGGTCAACCGTGGCATCGGGCCCTGGCGAAGCGACACTTGCCAGGCCCGGGTTCGGGTTACCGTTTCCAAAGCCACCAGGCGACTCGGACACGCCGTCGGACCCGGGACCGTCGTGTGAAACTTGCCTCCCCACGAGCCCCTCCTAGAGCGCGGCGTAAGACTTAGGGGAGACTAGCGACATCCGGCACACCGCCGCGCGCGGATCCTGTCGGCCGCTTTCCTGCCGGCCGCAGCCGTCCCGCCCGTTGGACCGGTTCTTCTCTCAAGCGGGCGAACAAGGGAGCACATAATGGATTTCGACGTCTTGGTTGAGATCCCCAAGGGCCAGCGCAACAAGTACGAGGTCGACCACAAGACGGGTCGCATCCGGCTGGACCGGACGCTCTTCACCGCGACGCAGTACCCGGCCGACTACGGCTTCATCGAGGGCACCCTGGGCCAGGACGGCGATCCGCTCGACGCGCTCGTGCTGGTGCAGGAACCGACCTTTCCCGGCTGCCTGATCCGGGCGCGGGCCATCGGCATGTTCCGGATGTCCGACGAGAAGGGCCGCGACGACAAGGTCCTCTGCGTGCCGTTCGAGGACCCGCGTCAGGAGCACCTGCGCGACATCCACCACCTCGGCGAGTTCGACCGGATGGAGATCCAGCACTTCTTCACGGTCTACAAGGACCTCGAGCCGGGCAAGTCGGTCGAGGGTGCCACCTGGACGGGCCGGGTCGAGGCCGAGGAAGAGATCCGGGCCTCCTTCAAACGGGCTGAGGCGGCCGAGGCCGAGGGCCACGACCACTGATCCGACCACTGATCCGACGGCCGTGTTCCGCCGTCGTCCGCACTTCCCGCGCGCGGGTGGCTTTCGAGCCACCCGCGCGGGCTTTCACGCCAGGCTGATCCGGCCGACCGCGTCGTAGAGCCCGACCACCGCGCAGGCGACCGGGATGACCGAGACGACTACCAGCGTGTCCAGCAGATCGGCGGCTCGCCCCAGGTAGGGCGAGGGCGGTTTGCGGGAGTAGGTCGCGCCGGCCACCACTGTGATCAGCGCCAGCACCAGGGCCGCGCCGACCACTCCGAGCAGCACCGTCGCGTTCGCCCCGCGCAGCAGGTCCACGCCGAGCGCCGCGATCCCGGCCAAGCCGCCCACGACCAGCGGCACCCGCTGGCGCAGGGTGACGAAGAGCCGTGAGCGCAGCAGCAGCGCCGCAGCCGAGACCGCCATCAGGATGCGGGCCGAGAGCGTACCGGCGACGGAGAGGACGGCGAACGCCGCCACGGCCAGCACGGCGTGGCCGAGCAGCATGCCGGCGAGCAGTTCCTCGGTGCGGGCCACGGCCGCGAAGACGGTGGCCCGGTCGGGCCGCTCGCGGGCCGCGTCGAGCGCGCTCGCCGCGCTGACCCCGGTGAAGCCCTCGGCGGCCTCGGCACCGGTCGGCAGGGTGACCGGCGGCGTGGGCATCTTGCCGAACCGGATCGCCAGCAGCGGCAGCGCGCCGATCCCGCAGACCAGGACCGAGAGCAGCACGGCGGCCGCCCCGGCGGCGGTGGTGACCATGCCGACCAGGGCGGTGCTCGCGCCGAACAGGCCGACCACGGCGCCCGCCGTGAACAGCCGCTGCCCCGCCGCCGCCCCGACCCCGCCGAGCGCGGCGATCAGCACCAGCGCGACGGAGCCGGCCAGCAGTTCGGAACCGCCGAGCCAGGGCAGGAGCCCGACCACCCCGACCCGGTCGTCGGTGCCGACCAGGACGGCGCCGCCGGCGAAGGCGAAGGGCATCGCGTACGCCCCCAGGGCCGCCCCGGCCCGCGCATCCCCGTACGCCCGGGAGGCCGTCGCCCCGGCCAGCGCGAGCAGCACCGCCAGACCGAGCCCCGCGAAACCCGCACCGTTCCACCCTGGACCGGCGACGAGCACCGCGAGCAGACCGATCGCGAGCAGCACCCCCGCCCCGACCAGGGCCGCCGTGCGGGTGGAGGCCGGCGTCCAGGCGCTGCCGCGGCGACGGGCGCCCTCGGCGATGGCCTCGACCACGTCGTCGTACTCGAGCTCGGGCCACTCGTCGTGCGCCGGCACGAGATGGAGCACCGCACCGTCCCGTACGCCCTGGGGGTAGAGACCTTGGGCCGTGACCAGCGCGACGCCGTCGGTACGCCGCAACACCCACCCGCCGTGTTTCTCGCCGTCGTCGGCCAGACCTTCGCCCGCATGCCGCAGCACCTCGGGCAGCAACTCGGCCAGCGGCACGTGCTCGGGCAGGGCCACGTCGACGCGGCGCTGCGGCGCGCTGATCGTGACCCGGGCCAGACCAATACTCATGGATACCTGCCATCGAGAATGATGAGGCTGCGGACGCGTGCCGACTTTACCTACCATGATGCCAACGCGACACGCAGTGACGTCGCACCCTTGTGGACGAAGGGGACGAACGCGACATGAGCACGGTGGTGATCAAACGGGCGGCCCGCCGTCCCTCGCCGGAGATCCCGACCGGCGAGATCGCCGTCGAGCCGCCGCCCGAGATTCCGCAGGCCACGGGCGGTCGATGGCAGCAGGCGATGATGGCGCTGCCGATGCTGGGCGGTTCGGCGGCGATGGCGATGATGATGGGGCAGGGCCGTGGCGGCGCCTACTCCTATGTGATCGGTGGCCTCTTCGGCATCTCCTCGATCGCGATGCTCGCCACCAGCTTCGGCGCGAACGGCTCGCCCAAGAAGGCCGAGATGATGGCGGCCCGTCGCGAATACCTGCGGCACCTCTCCAGCCTGCGCAAACGCGTTCGTGAGACGGCTCGCAAGCAGCGCGTCGGCCTGCTCTACCGCCACCCTGATCCGACCAAGCTGTGGTCCACCGCGGCCAGCCATCGCGTCTGGGAGCGACGCACCAGCGACCCCGACTTCGGCGTCGTCCGGCTCGCTGTCGGCCCGCAGACGCTGGCCACGCCGCTGCTGCCCCCGGTGACCCGGCCGCTCGACGAGCTCGAGCCGATGACCGCCGGCGCGCTGCGCCGCTTCCTGGACACCTACTCGGTCGTCCCTGACCTGCCCGTGGCGGCGTCGCTGCGCGGATTCGCCCGCGTCTTCCTGCGCGGCGCCGAGGCCGACGTCCAAGGCCTGACCCGTGCGGTCGTCGCCCAGCTGTGCACGTTCCACGCCCCCGACGACCTGATCATCGCGGTCTGCGCCGGCCCCGAGCGGCGCCCGTCCTGGGAGTGGATCAAGTGGCTGCCGCACAACCTGCATCCGGCCCGCACCGACGCCCTCGGCCACGTGCGTCTCGTCGCGAGCACCGGCCAGGACCTGGAGGAACTCCTCGAGGACGTGATCGGCAACCGTCCCCGCTTCGGTTTCAGCGGGCACAGCAGCCCGCACGTCGTGATCGTGCTCGACGGCGCCGACCTGCGGGGCGCCACCCAACTGGACGACGGCATCGACGGGGTCACCGTTCTCGATCTCGACGAGCAGCCGCCACGCCTGCTCGACCGATCGCTGCTCGTGCTCGAGATCGCCCAGCACGCCGGCCGCCGGGTGCTGAACACCTATTCGATGGAGCACGAGGCCGAGGTCGGCATCCCCGACCGGCTCAGCGTCGAGCAGGCCGAGGCGGTCGCGCGCCGACTGTCGCCGCTGCGGCTGGCGGCGATGTCCAGGTCGG
>DASRYP010000967.1:0-3553 GCA_035687165.1 Actinoplanes sp.
CCGCCGCCGACTGGGCCCTGGCCCTGCACGGCCACCTCGACGCCGACTTTGCCGCTGCCCGGCCGGACGATGGTGAGCCGGTCGCGTCGTCCGCGGCTTCCCCCACCGGCCCGGAGCCGGGCCGTCACGCTGCGGCCGCACCGGCGGGGGAGGGCACCGACGGCGTGCTCCGGCGGGCGATCAACCTGACCGACCGGGCACTGCCCGACGAGGCCCGCGGCTACGCCATCGCGGCGGTCGCGCTGATCGAGGCCGACACGGGGCTGCTGGCCGCGGCCCGCGCCCATCTGGACGCGGCGCCCGCCCACCCGGCGGCGGCCTGGGTGGCGCAGGAGACCGCGTGGCTCGACGGGCAGCCCGAACGTGCCGCCCAGGCGCCCGCGGCCCGGACCGCCGGGCTGCTGGCCGGGCTGCACGCGATCACCGCCCGGTGGGCGGCCCTCGACCTGGGGGAACAGTCGGCGCCACCGATTCCGGGAGGACTTCCGGTGGCGGCCCGGCGTACGCTGACCGCCTGGGCCACCGGCACCGGCTTCACCGCCGCCGCGGAAGGCTGGCGGCCCATCGCCCTGCGCGAGCGGATCCGCTGCCTGCTCGCCGCCGGGGTGACCGACACCGATCCGTCCCGCGCCGTCGCCGCGCTGCTCACCGCGGAACAGCTGGCCGACGCCGCCGGGCTGACCGTGCTGGCCGGCCGGGCCCGCCGCGGACTACGACGCCACCACGTGCACCGCGACACCCGCAGCCCACGCTCGGGCGACCAGTTGACCCGCCGCGAGACCGACGTCCTGCGGCTGGTCGCCGCCGGCGAACCCACCCGCCGCATCGCCGGCCAGCTCGGCATCTCGGCCGAGACGGTCGACACCCACATCCGCGCCGGCATGCGCAAGCTCGGCGCCCGAACCCGTACGGAAGCAGCCGCCTTGGCCTTCGCCACCGACTTTCCCGCCGCAGACCCTCCCAACTCCTATCCCTCGTCCGCCCAGCCGACCCAGCCCGACATGTCTGACACGCTCAAGGATGGCCGGTGACCAGACAGCCCGACGCTCCCCGCCACATCGTCGCCAATCACAGCGACGCCGACACCGTCCTGCGCCGGCTCAGCCGCGACGGCTGGGTGGCCCGCGACGGGTTCGCCCTGCCCGACCCCGCCTGGGACGTGACCGGCAGCCGGCTGGTCCTGCACGGCCGCATCGTCGACCCCGACACCCTGCAACTGGCCGTCCTGGCCGCGGCCCGGGGCGCCGGCATCGTCGCCGTCTGCGACACCGAGTCCCCGCTCGGCCGCGCCCTGGTCGACGACCTGGCCCGCCTGGGCCCCGTCCACCAGGGCATCGCCGAACCGGCCGCCGGCGACAACGCGGCCGCCGACCTCGTCCCCGAACAACGCGCCCT
The DNA here is from genome assembly GCA_035687165.1 of Actinoplanes sp. Classification (GTDB taxonomy): domain Bacteria; phylum Actinomycetota; class Actinomycetes; order Mycobacteriales; family Micromonosporaceae; genus Actinoplanes. Next base: position 1,396 of record DASRYP010000967.1, read on the forward strand.
GCTCGACCGCCTGGCCGCCGGCGACACGATCGCCGCCGCGGCCGCCGCGGAGTTCCTCTCCCTGCGCACCGCCAACCGCCGCATCGCCGAAGCCCGCGCCCTGTTCGGCGTCCGCACCACCCGCGAGGCCGTCCTGGCCTACCTGCGCCAGCGCGGCACCCCACCACCCCGCCCCGCCCCGCCCCGCTCCCGCTGAGACCCACCGTCCCGCATGCTCGCGCACCAGCTCGGCCGCCACCGAGCTCCCGCAGGCCAGGCCGGACCCGCGGTCACGGATACAGGTCAGCGGGGATCAGCGAATAGACGGCCAGGTCGACCCTGGCGCCGTGGACGACACCAGCGTTGCGGGCTGTTCCCTCGAAGGTGAAGCCGGCGCCCGGATCAGACCTTTGCCGCTCGTCCGGGCCGCCGGAGCCGCATCGCGCACCCACGACAGTGCCTCCGCCCGCGAGTAGGGGTCGGGAAGCGGCAGCCAACGCTGGGTGACCGGGTCACCGACCGCGGCCACGATCGCGTCGGCGTCGTCCTCGCGCAGCCCGCGCAGCGTCAATCGGGCCGTGCGCAGAACCTGATCGGGAAACACTTCCCGGGTCACGGCTTCCGGGCCACCCACGACTTCCCGCTCATCGCGCACCGCGCCACCCTATCGATGCCGCACAATGGGTGATCACCTGAAGCTCGTCAGGGCGCCCGTCCCCGGGACCTCCGACCGGTTGCCCTCGGGCCCCGGCCCAGCGGCCGTGCCCGGTCGGTCCAGCGGCCGTGCCCGGCGGAGCGGTGCCCGAACCGCGTGGGCACGCAAGTTGCGACCCGGAGACGCTCAGCCCCGCCGGGCATGCTGCCGATCCGACAGGTGTGAACTCGGACACAAGTACACGTCGCGGCCTATCGGTGCTGGGCCGGCTGGCGGTGCTGACCGCCGTCGGCCTGCAATCGGTGCTCGTGCTGGCCGGGTTCGCCTGGTACGCCACCACCCAGCAGGCCGGCGCGACCAGCACCATCGTGAGCATCAGCGCAGCCATGGACCACCAGTGGAACGCCGACATGCGGCACGACACGCTACGCGCCGATGTCATGTCCGCCCTCTACGCCACCACCGGCAAACAACGTGATCAGTACGCCGTCGACGAGGTCACCGACCACGGCCGGACCATGGTGACCGACTACGACGCCGCAGCCGCCGGCGCCCCCACCGCCCTGCGCGACCGGTTCACCGCCATCCGCCCGCAGGTGATCGCGTACACCCAAGCCGCCACCGACCTCGTCGCCACCGCCGCCACCGACCACGCCGCAGCCGCAGCCCGCCTCGGTGACTACCTCACCCTCTACAATCAGCTCGAAGAGGAACTCGGCGGCCTGGACCACGACATGTCCGCCGCAGTGGTCGCCGCCGGAGCCCACGGCACCGCGGCCACCCGCAACAGCCACCGGATCATCCTGTTCGCCGCCGCCTTGCTCGCCGGGATCACGTTGCTCGCCGGGATCAGCACCCGCCGGGTCATCCGTGCGCCTCTGCAGCACATGCTCACCGGCCTGCAACGCCTCGCCGGCTACGACCTCACCGGCACCACCCCGGTGCTGCGCCGCGACGAACTCGGCACCATGGCCACCGCCCTGAACCACGCGGTGACCACGATCCGGGCCACGGTCACCGCCACCGCGACCGGCGTCGCCACCCTCACCAGCACCAGCACCCGGCTGCGAACCCTCGCCGCCGACCTGGACACCTCCGCCGAACACACCTCGACCCAGGCCGGTCACGGCGATACCGCCGCCCGCAACGTCACCGCCGCCGTCACCGACATGTCGGCCGCGACCGACGAGTTGTCCGCGTCGATCCGTGGGATCACCCAGCAAACCGCCACCGCCACCGCCACCACTGGCGAAGCCACCACCAACGCCGCCCGCACCGCCACCGCGGTCGCCAAGCTCGCCCAGGCCAGCAGTGAGATCAGCGAGGTCGTCAAGCTGATCACCGCGATCGCCGAACAGACCAACCTGCTCGCTCTGAACGCCACCATCGAAGCCGCCCGCGCCGGCGAGCTCGGTAAGGGCTTCGCCGTGGTCGCCTCCGAGGTCAAAGACCTGGCCCAGGAAACCGCCCGGGCCACCTCCGACATCACCGACAAGATCAGCGCGATCCAGCACATGACCACCG
>DASRYP010000968.1:0-3137 GCA_035687165.1 Actinoplanes sp.
GAAGCGGGCGGCGACCCTATGACTACCCGGATCGGCCTCTTCGTCACCTGCGGCGTCGGTCACGAGGCCCAGCTCACTCCCGGCGACAGACTCGCCCGGGACGGCCGGCTCCCCCTCGGCGGCCGGCTCCGGCTTGCTGCCCTCGTAGTCGTCGATGTCGAGGTCCGCGTCGGCCGCGTCCCCGCCGACCCATCGCACCGTCAACTCGTCGAGCGACACCGGCTGTTCGAATTCGATCAGCCCCTCGCGATAGAGCTCCAGCAGCGCCAGGAACCGCGCCACCACCTCGAGCGTGTTGTCGCAGTCGGCCACCAGCAGGGTGAACGTCGCCGATCCGGCGCGGCGCAGCCGGTCGCGCAGCAGGGTCGCGTGTTCGCGGACGCTGACCCGCACCTGGTGGATGTGCGCGATCGACACCTGGGGCGGCCCGGGCTTGGGTGTGAACTGCTTGAGCGCCAGCTTGAACAGCCGCTCGGGCCCGATGCCGAGCACCAGGTCGGGCAGGGCCTCGGAGTAGCGCTGCTCCATCGACACCGCACGCGGCCAGCGCCGCAGGCCGGTGCGTTCGAGGTCCATGATGTGGGCCGCGGCCTCCTTGTAGGCCTTGTACTGCAGGAGGCGGGCGAAGAGCAGGTCGCGTGCCTCGAGCAGCGCGAGGTCTTCCTCGTCCTCGACGTCGGCGGCGGGCAGCAACCGGGCCGCCTTGAGGTCGAGCAACGTGGCCGCCACCAGCAGGAATTCGCTGGCTTCGTCGAGGTCCCAGTCGTCGCCCATCGCGCGGATGTAGGCGATGAAGTCGTCGGTCACCTGGTGCAGCGCGACCTCGGTGACGTCGAGCTTGTGCTTGCCGATGAGCTGCAGCAGCAGGTCGAACGGGCCGGTGAAGTTGTCGAGCCGCACGAGGAACTTGGAGTCGTCTAACGGGTTGCCCTCGGCGTCGACCGCCACGCGAGGAGCGACATCGTCACCGGCTGGTGACGCGGCACAGTCGGGCCCGGGGACAACCGCGTCGTCGGCGGAGACGAGCGCGGGGACCGGCGCGGGCGGATGGGTCGACTCTTCAGGCACGAACTGACCGTAGACCACGGCTCCGACAACCTGCTCAGGCCTCACAGGTCACTCCCATCGCTCCTGATGATCAACGCCGGAGCGGGCGCGGGGTGACTGCCGCGAGGCGCGCGGGTCGGGAGTTCGGGGAGCGGCCCCGCCAGGCCGCTCCCCGGGGTCAGGCGGCCAGTGCCAGCTCGGCCGGCGGCTGTTCGTACACGCTCTGGATCACGCTGCGGGCCCAGCGCATCCGCGTGACCGCGGTCTCGGGGTAGTCCCCGTAGGCGGCGGCGAGTTCGGCGACGCATCCCCGGGTACCGCCGCGGGTGCGGACGGACGCGACGATGGCGGCCTCGACGAGGGCGGCACTGGGCCAGGATCCGGCGGGCAGGTCACTGGCGAACAGGGCGGCGGCGCGGGCGGCGAGCAACTGGCTTCGCATCTCGATCATCTCCGGTGGAGGGAGTGAACCGTTGGTATGAGGAAAACGCCGGTCCGAGGGAACGCGTTCAGAGTGCGCCCCCGGCGCCACAGTCCGCCTCCAGGTTTCTCCCGGGGGCACGAATCCGGGACTACCCCCAGACTCGGACGAAGACCAGCCCCAGGGCGTCGAGTATCTGCAGCAGGAACGGTGCCCCGAACGGGAAGATGCCGAGGATCAGCAGGACCAGGACGCCGATGTTCTTGTCCTCGAACCACAGCCGCATCCACTGCAATCCCTTACCCGGCCGACGTACCGCGTGGTAGAGGATGCCGAAGCCGTCGAGCGGCGGGATCGGGATCAGCGCCAGGATGCCGAAGCTGAGCAGGCCCACCGCGAACGACAGCAGTACCTGTTCGCCGACGGGCAGGCTGACGCCGAGCAGCACGTCGGCCGGTCCGATGAGCGACAGAACATTTTCCGGGTACGCGAGCCGGTAGCCGAGCAGCAGCAGTTGTGCGGCCAGGACGCACACGACGGGGCCGGCCGCGAAGACCGCGATCGCCTTGCCACGGCCCTGGTGGCGGGGGATCTCGTCGACCGAGATCATTTTGCCCCAGCCCATGCCGCCGATCGCCGCCGCGACCGCACCGAACGGGTCGATGTCCTCGCGCAGGCGGGGAGTGACCGACTCGCGGCGGTCGGCGAGGTGCAGGCTGCGGGCGGTCAACCGGATGGCGACGGCGCGCAGTACGAGCGCGAGCAGGAACGAGAGGACCAGGGCGACGAAGGCCACCGGCTCACCGAGGGCGTAGAGCACAGAGTCAGCCGCGCTCGACCTTGGCGGCGATGACCTCGCGGGCGAGCTGCCGGTAGTTGCGGGCGCCGGAGGAGGCCGGGTCGAGTGTGGTGATCGGTGCGCCGGCCACGGTGGACTCCGGGAACTTCACGGTCTTGGTGATGACGGTCTGGTAGACCTTGTCGCCGAACGCCTCGACCACGCGCTGCAGCACCTGGCGGCAGTGGGTGGTGCGGGAGTCGTACATGGTGGCCAGGATGCCTTCGAGCTCGAGGTCGAAGTTGAGCCGCTCGCGCACCTTGTCGATGGTGTCGAGCAGCAGCGCCACGCCGCGCAGCGAGAAGAACTCGCACTCCAGCGGGATGAGCACGCCGTGCGCGATGGTCAGCGCGTTGATCGCCAGCAGGCCCAGCGAGGGCTGGCAGTCGATCAGGATGAAGTCGTACTCCTTGCGGACCGAGCGCAGCGCGCGGGCCAGGGCCATCTCGCGGGCGACCTCGTTGACCAGCTGGATCTCGGCGGCCGACAGGTCGATGTTGGCCGGCAGCAGGTGCAGGCCGGCCACGTCGGTCTTGATGATCACGTCCTCGGTGGCCACGTCGTCCTGCATGAGCAGGTTGTAGACGCTCAGGTCGAGGTTGTGCGGGTTGACGCCGAGGCCCACCGAGCAGGCGCCCTGCGGGTCGAAGTCGACGAGCAGGACTTTGCGCCCGTACTCGGCGAGGGCCGCGCCCAGGTTGATGGTGGTGGTCGTCTTGCCGACGCCACCCTTCTGGTTGGCCAGGGCGATGATCCGGGCCGGGCCGTGGCGGTCTTTCGGCATCGGCTCGGGGATCGGACGGCGCATCGTATACGCCGTCGGGTCGGCCG
>DASRYP010000969.1:0-2130 GCA_035687165.1 Actinoplanes sp.
GTCGAGGGGAGGGGGTGAGTGGTGACATCGAAGGATTGGCTGGAGAAGGACTTCTACTCGGTCCTGGGCGTGTCCAAGTCAGCGACCGCCGACGAGATCAAGAAGGCGTACCGGAAGCTCGCCCGCGACCTGCACCCGGACCGGAACCCCGGGAACCAGGAGGCGGAGGAGAAGTTCAAGGCCGTCTCCGAGGCCTACGACGTGCTCTCGGACGACAAGAAGCGCAAAGAGTACGACGAGATGCGCTCGCTCTTCGGCTCCGGGGCGTTCCGCCGCGGGGCCCGTTCGGGCGGCGGCGCTCAGTTCGACCCGTCCGACCTGTTCGGCGGGTTCAGCGGCGCCGGCGCGGCGGGCGGAGCGCCTGGTGACAAGCGGTTCGGTGGCGCCGGGTTCTCCGACATCTTCAGCTCGATCTTCTCGGGTGGCGGGCCGGGCGGCGGCGCGGCGCGGCGCGGTGGCCCGCGCCGCGGCCGGGACGTGGAGACCGAGGTGACGCTCGACTTCGCGCAGGCGGTGAAGGGCACGACGCTGCCCCTCACGCTGCGCTCGGCGGGCGAGTGTGAGACCTGTCACGGCAGCGGGGCCAAGCCCGGCACGGCACCGCGGACCTGTCCGCAGTGCCAGGGCAGCGGCCTGATCTCGCGCAACCAGGGGTCGTTCAGCTTCTCGGAGCCGTGCCGCGACTGCCAGGGCGCGGGGACGATCGTCGATCAGAAGTGCGCGGAGTGCCGGGGCACGGGCGGGGTCACCAAGAACCGCACGATCAACGTCCGGTTCCCGGCCGGGGTCGCCGATGGTCAGCGCATCCGGCTCAGCGGCCGGGGCGAGCCGGGCGACCGGGGCGGCCCCGCGGGCGACCTCTACGTGCAGGTGCTGGTGCGGCCGGACGAGTTGTTCGGGCGTACGGGCGATGATCTGACGTTGATCGTGCCGGTCACCATCGCCGAGGCGGTGCTCGGCACCGATCTGCGAGTTCCGACCCTGGACGGTCCGGTGACCCTGCGGGTGCCGCCGGGCACACCGAGCGGCCGCAAGCTGCGGGCGCGCGGCAAGGGAGTGACCCGCAAGGACGGCCCGCCGGGCGATCTGATCGTCACGGTCGACGTTCACGTGCCGCTCGAAGTCACGGGAGAGGCCCGGGACGCGCTGGAGCGGTTCGCCAAGCTGAGCCCGCCCGCGGGGCGAGATCGGCTCGAGGCGCGGGTGCGCAAGACCGGCTAGGGCAGCGTAAGGGAGATGGGGTGCCCCATGCATGAGGAGATAAGCATCTCGGTCGAGCAGACCTCCGACGCGAAGGTCCTGATCATCTCGGTCGCGGCCCGCCTGGCCGGGATGCACCCGCAGACGCTCCGCCAGTACGACCGGCTCGGGCTGGTGCAACCAGGCCGGGCCGGCGGCGGTGGTCGCCGGTACAGCGAGCGGGACGTCGCACTCCTGCGCGAGGTGCAGAAGCTCAGCCAGGAGGAAGGCGTCAACCTGGCCGGGATCAAGCGCATCATCGGCCTGGAGCAGATGGTGGGTGACCTGCAGGAACGGCTGCGAGACCTGGAGCACGAGCTCCGCGAGGCCTATGCCCGGATCGCTCAGCTCGAAAGCCCTTACGGCCGGGCCGACCTGGTGCGCCAGGAGCGCCCTTCGACCGCGCTGGTCGTGTGGCGACCCCGGCGCTCTCCCGACCGGTAGTCACAGCGAAACGGCCTTGCGAAGTCGCTGGGCCGTTTCGCTGTCTCAGCGGGGTTTGCAGCTGTCTCAGCGGCGGTTGAACAGGCCCAGGCGGCGCGGCTGGCGCACCAGGCCGCCCTCGATCCACTCGGCGTAGTCGAAGAGCTCGGGGTGGCTCAGCAGCGCGCGGCAGTTGTGCGCCCAGATCACCATCGGCTCGTCGCCGCCCCCTTCAGCCCGCTCCAAGAATTTCTTGAGCCGACGTTTGCGCTGGCCGGACGCGTTCTGCCGGACCCCCTCGGCGGCGTAGATATACATGCAGTGCTGCGCGAACCGGCGTGCCGGGCACTGACGGTCCATCGCCAGCTCGAAGAGCACGGGCGCGAGGACGTCACCGGAGATCAGAAGATCCCAGTCAAGGGGCATGTCGCTGAGGGGAACGGCGTCCGGGTGATAGGCCCACGCCCG
>DASRYP010000970.1:0-2997 GCA_035687165.1 Actinoplanes sp.
TGCCGGCGTACCCGGCCTCGGCGTGCGCCCGGTGGAAGCTGTCGAAGATGTCGGGCTTGGCGTCGTCCGGGATGCCGATCCCCCGGTCCGCCACCTCGATCCGCGCCCGGCCCGTGCCGTCGACGGCGCAGGTCACCTCGACCCGGGGCACGCTGCCCGGCCGCACGTACTTGAGGGCGTTGCCGAGCAGGTTGTCGAGGACGTGCCGCAGCATCGCCGGGTCGGCCGTGACCACGGGCAGCGTGTCGACATCGATCTCCGGCCGGTTCTCCGGGCGCAGGTGCGCGGTGCAGTCGTGCACGACCTCGGCGACCAGTTCGGCCAAGTCGACCCGGCGGGAGCGCAGCGGCGCGTCCCGCGCGGTGCTGTACGCCAGCAGGGTGTCGATCAGGCCCGCCATCCGGTCGACCGCGTGAATGATCCGGCCCAGGCTCCCGCGCGCCCCGCCCACCTCGGCCCCGTCCGGCGCGTCGGCCAGATCCTCGGTCGCCGCCTCGCAGAGCCCCCGGATGACGGAGAGCGGGGCCTTGAGGTCGTGCGCCACCACTCCGGCGAAGACGGCCAGGTCGTTCTCGTAGCGCCGCAGCTCGGTGATGTCATGCAGGACGGCGACCGCACCGGGTCGGCCGTCGCCGGTGTCCAACGGGCGCCCGTCCGTGCTGACCAGGATGCCCTCGGGGCGCCGCGAGTTGCGGACGACCATCTCGACGCCGTCGCACGACTCGCCGTGCAGGGCCCGGACGAGCGGATGCTCGCTGACCGGGAAGGGGGTCCGGCCGTCCGGCCGGTACAGGCCGAAGTGCTCCTGCCAGGCGTTCGGATCGTTCTCTTCCTCGGTCACCCCGAGCAGAGAACGTGCCGCGGGGTTGAGCAGCAGGGCGCTCTCCCCATCGAGGACGGTGACCGCCTCGCTGATACTGGCCATGATCGCGCTGAGCAGCCCGGCCTGGCGGCGGCTCTCCTTGTCGGCCTGGCGCAGCTCGGCGGTGGCCTTGTGCACCCGGATCTCGGCCCGGGCCCGGCCGGTGGCCAGCACGTAGACCAGACCGGCCAGCAGCACCGACATGGCGCCGCCGGTGAGCAGCAGGGTCAGTGGCAGGGTGCTGGCGGCGCCGGGCAGGCGCGACGCTTCGGCGCTGGTGAGGAGAGTCCATTGCCGGTCGGCGATCTCGAGGTCGACGCTGCGCCGCAGATCGGTGTCGCCGGGGACGGTGTACTGGGCGACCACTGGGCGACCACCGTCGCGGTTGGTGGCGAGCAGCGCGCCGTCGAGCTGGCCCTGGCCGACCGTGGCCAGCACGCCCTCGAGGAAGTCCCTGCCGCGCAGGCCGAGGACGATCCAGCCGCGGAACTCGGGGCGGTCGGCGCGGGTCCAGACCGGGGCGGCGAAGATGAACGAGCGCTGCTGCTCGGCGACAGGCAGCCTGCGGTCGCGCAGCAGCACGTACGCGTCGGACACGCTGGGCTCGCCGGTCTCGCGGGAGTCCAGCAGGGCCGCGGCCGCCTCGGGCGCGGCGGCGACGTCGAGCCCGTTCATCTGCGGGCCGGCCTTGTTCAGCGGGCGGGTGAAGATCGAGAAGTAGTGCTCGCCGCTGCCGGCCGGTTTCAGCTCGAGCCCCTCGGCACCCCGCGCGCGCCAGAGCCGTTGCAGGCCGGGAATCTGAGCCTCGGTGGCCGGGATGAGGAAGGCGATCGAAGCCGCGCCGACCAGGCCGGCCGAGGCCAGCGGGGCGGTCGCCGTGTCGAAGTCGTCCCAGGTGAGGGCCGGATCGGTGCTGATGCCGGCGGCAGCGGTCTCGACCAGGGCCCGGTAACGCTCGGTCTCGGAGCGCACGGCGGCGTGGGCCACGGCGGTGCGCTGGTCCATCACTCGGTCGGCGTTGTCGCGCTGCACCCAACGCAGTCCGGCGTAGACCGAGGTCACCACGAAGAGGCCGGTGAGCAGGACGATGGCGGCGAAAACAAGACCGGTGAAGCGTCCGCTACGGTTCTCCGCCGCGGCGTCCGAGGGCACCCGTAGCTTCACCGAAACGAGCATAAAGTGCAAAGCACCCCCGCTGGCCGGGTTCGGCCGACGGGGGTGCGGCAATCTACTTCCAGGCGTCGGACCGGCTACTTCCAGGTGTCGTACCGGTAGAGGTTCTGCTGCACCATCAGAGTCGTGACCTTGGTGTAGTAATGGGGGTCGGTCGCGTACCCGGCCTTCCAGACCTTCCAGATGAAGCTATTGGCGCTGGTCGTGTAGTTGAACGCGCCGGCGTAACGGGGGTTGACCCGCAGGAAGCTGCCGTGGTCACGGAACGAGTGCGTCATCGAGGCATACGTCCGGAAGCTCGCCGTCGTCGTGAAGCAGGTGCCGGCCTTGGTGCACTCCTGAGTGCGGTAGTCGTGGCAGCCGCTGGCCAGCGTGCCGTACCGGCCGCTCTGGCATTTGATCCCGAAGTAGTTGCCGTCGACCGACGCGAGGCCGCTGCGGCCCCAGCCCGACTCGAGGATCGCCTGGGCGATCGTGACCGAGGCCGGCACACCGTACTCGCGCCAGCCACGCTGCGCACCTGGCACGGCGGTCTTGATGAACTGCTCCGGCGTGACGGTGGTGGCCGGCGTCGACGGTGCGGGGACCGCACCCGGGCAGAGCGTCAGGGCGGGGGTGACGACGTACGCGTGCGAGATGTACGAGCCGTCGGTGAGCCGGTTCCACTGCGTGGTGGCGCGGACCGTGCCCTTGACCAGGCTGCCGGTGACGTAGCAGACGCCCTGGACCTTGGCGCCGGTGTCGAGCACGCGCACGACCGGCGCGGTGGTCGACGGGCCGGTCCGCACGTTGACCCTGCCGTCACCGCTGCTCACCGTGCCGACCTTCGGGACGACCGGGACGGTGGGCTTGGTCGTGGGCTTGGTCGTGGGCTTGGTCGTGGGCTTGGCGGTGGGCTTGGGGACGGGCTTGGTCTTGACCGTGTCGGCCTGCGGCGACTTGGTCACGCATCGAGTGATGGT
>DASRYP010000971.1:0-8167 GCA_035687165.1 Actinoplanes sp.
CCGAGACGCTGCCCGCCGAACTCGAGGTGACCGGTCGCACCGAGTCGGGCGTGGTGATGGCGATGCGCCACCGGGAACTGCCGATCGAGGGTGTCCAGTTCCACCCGGAGTCGGTGCTCACCGAGGGCGGCCACACTATGCTGGCCAACTGGCTCGCCGTGTGCGGCCTGCCGGAAGCCCTCGAGAAGGCGCCGCCGCTGGCCGCCGAGGTCGAGACCCGGCGCCGAGCGGCCTTCGCCACGGCCTGACCGAAACGGCCCGCGCTCCCGATGGAGGCGGGCCGTTCCTTGCGGCACGTCAGTCGCGGCGGAACGCGCTGAGCGAGTTCCCGATGATCCCGTTCGGGCCGTTGTCACCGTTGTTGCCGGTGCCCGGCGACTCGGTGTCGGTGGGGTCCGGGTCCGGGTCCGGGTCGGGTTCCGCGATGACGCTCAGCGTCACCTTGTCGCCCTTCTCGGCGGTCGTGCCGGCCTTGGGGGTCTGCTCGACCACCGTGCCCGGCACTCCGTTCGGGTCCTGGACGTCGACGGTGCTGACGGTGAACTGGCCGGCGTTCTCGAGAATGCCGGTCGCCGTCGCGACGGACTTGCCCACCACCTCCGGCATCTTGACCAGTCGCCCGTTCGACACCTTGACGGTGATCGTCTTGCCGGGATCGACCTTCTTGCCGGCGCTCTCGACCTCGGTGACGATGCCGGTGGGCTTGAGGCTGGCCACCTCTTGCACGTCGACCCGGAAGCCCAGCCCCTTGAGCGTGCTCGTGGCGCTGTCCCTGGTCGAGCCGACCAAGTTGCCCGGCACCTCGACCTTTTCCGGCTTCTGGCAAAGCTGGTATCTGACCTGCGTCTCGGCGCCGATGGTCGTACCCGCCTTGGGGTCCTGCTCGATGACAGTGCCGTTGCAGTCGTTCGAGAAGCTCGGCGCATCCGGCTCGGAGTTCTTGATCCCCGCCGCCTGGAGCTTGTCCAGCGCCTCCTGGTTGGTCAGGCCCGCCAGATTGGGCATCTGGTAGGTCACCGGCGCCGAGGTAACGGTGGTCGGGTTGGCGGCGGGCTCGTTGTCGCGCTGCTTCGCGAGGGCGACGCCCAGCACGACGACCACGAGCACACCGAGCGCCGCCAGCGAGGCCCACACCCACGAAGACGACCGGCGTTCCGGGTGTCGCGGCGGACCGCCCCCGAGGGGACGCTGCATGGTGGTGGCGGACTGCGGCTGCCACTGCCGCTGTGTCGCGCCCTGGAGCGCCATCGTCTCGGCTTCCGACATCACCGGGGTGGCCAGCACGGGCCGACCGGCGACGGCGCGCAACGCGTCGGCGCGCATCTCCTGGGAGCTCTGGTACCGGTTCAGCGGGTTCTTGGCCAGCGCCTTGAGCACGATGGCGTCGATGTCCGGCGACACCTCGTGATTGATGTCGCTGGGCGCCTTCGGCTCCTCACGGACATGTTGGTAGGCGACGCTGACCGGGCTGTCACCGACGAACGGCGGGTGCCCGACCACCAGCTCGAAGAGCACACAGCCGGCCGCGTACACGTCGGAGCGGGCGTCGACCGCCTCGCCACGGGCCTGCTCAGGCGAAAGGTATTGGGCCGTACCGATGACCGCGCTGGTCTGCGTCATGGTGGTGGCGCCGCTGGCCAGGGCCCGGGCGATGCCGAAGTCCATGACCTTGACCTGGCCGTTCTGGGTGATCATCACGTTTCCGGGCTTGATGTCCCGGTGGATGATGCCGTGCCGGTGGCTGAACTCCAGGGCGGCGCAGATGTCGGCGATGATCTCAAGGGCCCGGCGCGGTTGCAGGCGCTGCTCCTGGGCCAGGACTTCCTTGAGAGTCTGACCGTTGACGAATTCCATCACGATGAACGGCTGCTTCTCGCCGGCCTCGGAGATCTCTTCGCCGGTGTCGTAGACGGCGACGATCGCTGGGTGGTTCAGGGCGGCCGAGTTCTGCGCCTCGCGCCGGAAACGCTCCTGGAACGTCGCGTCGCGGGCCAGGTCGGTCCGCAACATCTTGATCGCTACGTCACGGCCGAGCCGGAGGTCGCGTCCGCGGTGCACCTCGGCCATGCCGCCGTAGCCCAGGAGCTCGCCGACCTGATACCTGCCACCGAGCAGGCGGGCCTGCGCCGTCATAGCGTCTGTCGTCCTTCGTTAGCTTTTGTCCAGCCGGGGTTCGGGCCCGGCTGGGTGATTAGACGGTACGACGCCACCGATGGATCCCCACCGGAGACGCCCATGTGGACGACTGCCGCCCTGGTCAGGGCAGCGCTGCTACGGGTGATGCCCTTGTCCTTGCCCTGCTTGTAGAGGAACGAGATGACCCCGGCACAGAGCAGGACGAGCAGTGCCAGGACCACGGCCAGCACGATCAGCACCTGCCGTCCGCCGGAGCTCTCCGGCTTGGCGGCCGGTGCCAGCTGCGATGGGGGTGCCGGCTGTGATTGATACGGCTGGCGGTAGGGCTGCGGTTGAACGGGCGGCCCGGAAGGTACGGAAGCGGCTCCCCGGGCGCCCGAGACGGGGCGGGGAACTGGCGGGTACGGCGGGCGGGCCGAGCCGGCCATCGGCGAGCCTGGCATCGGTGCGCCTGGCATCGGTGCGCCGCTCGACGGACGGCCGGCGGCGGGGCTGACCGGATTCGCGGCGCGGGCCGGCTGGGCGGGTGGCTGCTGGGCAGTCGCGGAGAGCGAGGCGGCGGCCTGCCGGGCGATGGACGCCAGGGTGGAGGCCGAGGGCCAGCGGGCGGTCGGGTCCTTGGCCAGCGCCCGGTCGACGATCGCGCGCACCTGCGGCGGGATGTCGCCGGGCAGTGGCCGCGGCATCTCCCGGACGTGCTTCATCGCGATCTCCATCGGCGTGGCGCCGTCGAACGGCCGGTGCCCGGAGAGGCACTGGTAGGCGACCACACCGAGCGCGTAGACGTCCGAGGCGGGCGTCGCGACCGCGCCGGAGGCCTGCTCGGGCGAGATGTACGACGCCGTGCCGAGTACCGATCCGGCTATCGTGAGCTGCCCCACCAGGGCCGAGCGGGCGATGCCGAAGTCGGTCAGGACGAGCGTGCCGTTGGGCCGAACGAGAAGGTTGCCGGGTTTCACGTCGCGGTGCACGATGCCGTTCGCGTGGGCGGCCTGCAGCGCGTCGGCGGCCTGGGCGATCAGTGCCATCGTGCGCGCCGGGGTCAGCCGGCCGACCCGGCTCAGCGTGCGGGACAGGGCGTCGCCCTCGACGTACTCCATGACCAGGAAGGCGAGCTGCTGGTCACTGCCGTAGTCGTAGACGTCGACGACCCCGGGGTGGTTGATCGTGGCCATGGTGCGGGCCTCGCCCCGGAACCGCTCGGCGAAGCCGGGCTCGTCGAGCAGGGCGGGCAGCAGGATTTTGACAGCGACCGTCCGGCCCAGCACCTCGTCGGTGCCACGCCAGACATCACCCATCCCACCACCGGCGATCCGCTCGTCGAGACGGTACCGGCCGCCGAGGGTCACCCCAGGGCTGATCATGCTCAGTCCCCTCCCTGACCCGCCGCGGCCTTCATGATGAGCCCGGCGATCCGGGCCGCCTCGGCACTCGCGTGGCCACCGGGCACGTTCTCAAGCATGACGCAAACCGCGGAAACCGCCTCGCCCTTGTCGTTGTAGGCGAAACCGATGAACCAACCGTGCGGGTCGGCGCCCTCGGCGTTCTGCGCGGTCCCGGTCTTGCCGCCGACCTCCAGGCCCTTGACGCGGGCCTTCCGGCCGGTGCCGTTCTCGACGACGCTGACCATCATCTCCTTGAGGCCGTCGGCGACCTGCCCGTCGACCGGCGAGCGCAGCGTCTTGGGGTTGGCCGTGTAGATCGTGCGGAGGTCGGGGGTGAGTAGCTTCTGCACCAGGTAGGGGCGCATCTGCTTGCCCCCGTTGGCGACCGTCGCGGCGATCAGCGCGCCCTGGATCGGGGTCATCCGCACGTCGCGCTGACCGATCGACGACTGGGCCAGGGCACCCTTGTCGACGGTTCCGTCCGGGTTGGCGATCTTGCCCGTGTCGCTCGCGGCGACCGGCAGGCCGTTGCCCTCGAGGTTGCCGACCGTGAGCTGGCTGTCCTCGAAGCCGAACGCCTTGGCCGCGGCGATGACCTTGTCACGGCCCAGGGTGACGCCCAGCCGGGCGAAGCCGGTGTTGCAGCTCTCGGTCAGCGCGTCCTTCAGGTCGATCTTCCGACCAGGGCAAACCTCGTCCTCGGCATTGTGGATGACCGCCCCGCTCTCGCGGTATTCGCTGCCCGCTTCGATCTCGGTACCGGTTTGGTAACCGTTCTGCAGAGCGGACGCCGCCACGATCACCTTGAAGGTCGAGCCGGGCGGCAGCGTCTCGGCCGTCGACCGGTTCAGCAGCGGCTGGTCGGGGTCCTTGTTGAGCTTGTTGAACGCCGCCCCGGCCACCTTCTCGTCATGGCTGACCAGCGGGTTCGGGTCGAAGCTGGGCATCGTCACCATGGCCTGCACGGCGCCCGTACGCGGGTCGATCGCGATCGCCGCGCCCTTGTCCACGCCGCGCTCGTTGTTGACGAGCTCCTTCCAGGCCGTCTCCTGCGCCTTGGAGTTGATCGTCAGGAGCACGTTGCCGCCACCGGTGTTGTTGCCGGTGAACATGTCCTTCACCCGGTCGGCGAAGAGCTTGTCGCTCTCGCCGGACAGGAAGTCGTTCTCGGAGTTCTCGATGCCGGTCGCGGCCAGGCCGACGGGCCGGTAGCCGAGAATCGGCGCGTAGACCTCCTTGCGCGGATAGACGCGCAAGTATTTGAGGGCGTCGTCGGTGACCTTGTTGGTCGCCACGCCGGTGCCGTTGGCCTCGATGGTGCCGCGCGGCCGCTCGTACTGCGCGACCACGACCCGCCGGTTGTAGTCGCTCGTGCGGTAGTCGTCGGCCTTGTACCCCTGAACCCAGTTCAGGTTGGCGAAGAGCAGCCCGAACAGGACGAGAATGACCACGCCGGCCCGTCGAAGTGGTGCGTTCACGGCTTGATCACCTCCGTCATGGCGCCGTGGAGCTGTGCTGGTGCTTTCTTCGGGCCGCCGGCCCGATCCGTTCCGCCGCCGCTGGCCGCCGGTCCGCGCGCCGCGTTCGAGATCCGTAGCAACATCGCGATCAACAGCCAGTTGGCCATCAGCGACGAGCCACCGGACGAGAGGAACGGCGTCGTCTGGCCGGTCAGCGGGATCAGCCCGGTGATGCCACCAAGGATGACGAAGATCTGCAAACCCAGGGTGAACGACAGGCCGCCGGCGACCAGCTTGCCGAACGAGTCGTGCACCGCCAGCGCCGACCGCAGGCCGCGTTCGACGATGAGCAGATAGAGCACGAGCAGCGCGGAGAGGCCGAAAAGACCGATCTCCTCACCCATCCCGGCGAAGATGAAGTCGTTCTGCACCTCGGGCACGAACCGCGGCGAGCCGGCACCGGGTCCCGTTCCGAACAGGCCGCCGGTGCCGAGGGACAGCAGGCCCTGTACCAACTGATAGCTGCCGCCGAGCCGCTCGTAATTCGCGGACGCGAACGGATCGAGCCAGACCTGGGCCCGGTCGTAGAAGTTCGCGAACGGGCCACCCACCGAGGCGCCCAGCAGGTAGGCGACGTAGACGCCACCGAAGAAGAGCAGCAGACCGATGATCAGCCAGCTGGCCCGCTCGGTAGCGACGTAGAGCGTCACCACGAAGAGCCCGAAGTACAGCAGGGCCGTACCCAGGTCCTTCTCGAAGACGAGGACCAGGAGGCTGAGCAGCCAGACCGTGATGACCGGCCCGAGGTCGCGGCCACGCGGGAAATCGATACCGAGGACCCGGCGGCTGGCCAGCGAGAGCACCTCGCGTTTGCGCACCAGGTAATAGGCGAAGAACGAGACCAGGGCCAGCTTGGCGAACTCGCCCGGCTGAAGCGAGAACGACCCGATCCGGACCCACAGCTTCGCGCCGTTCACCTCGGAGAGGCTGGCCGGCAGCACCGCCGGGATCATCACCAGCACGATGCCGGTGAGACCCAGGGTGTACGCGTAGCGGGAGACGACCTTGTGGTCACGGACCACCAGGAGCAGGATCGCCGCCAGGATCAGCGCGATCAGGGTCCAGGCGAGCTGACGGCCACCGATGCCGGCGAAGACCCCCGGGATCGGCTCCTTGTCACTGAGCGCGTCGCCGATGTCCAGCCGCCGCAGAAAGCCCACGCCCAGACCGTTGATCAGCGCGACCGCCGGGATCAGGACCGGATCGGCGTACGGAGCGGTGTAACGCACGACGAAGTGCAGGCCGAGGAACAGGATGCTCAGCAGCGCGGCCGGTACCCAGAAGGTCGGGGTGATCTCCCCGATCCGGCTCGCCTCGACGGTCGCGCCATAGGCCGCCACCAGCACCATGGCAAACGCGAGCAGACCCAGCTCGGCGTTGCGCTGGGTCTTCATTCCCGGGATACGCGCCATCTCGCCCGTGGAGGCGGGCGAGGAGGCAGGTACGGCGGGCGCGGTCAAGAAGGATCCCCAGACATGGTCGAGCCGAAGCTCAGTTGACGGCCCGGCACCCGACCGGATCGACACCGGACGGGGACTCGGACTCGGAAACCCGAGCGGACGGCGTGCGGGTGGGCGTGGGCGGCGCCGACGCGCCGGTGCTGCCTACGCCGTTGGTACCGTTGACGGTGCCGACGGGAGTCTTACCGGCTGCCGGGCTGCGGGCTCCGCCGCTCGGCTTGACCGAGGACGGGGCCGACCCGGTGGTGGTCGGTGCGACGGTGACTGTGGTGCAAGCCGGCTTGAGGTTCGGGTTCGACGGGGCCTCGTCGGTGAGCTCGGCGAGCATGCGCTGGGCATCCGGCCGGTCGACCGCGTGGATGCCCTCCTTGACCCTGTCCTGCGCGACCACGGTGAGGTCGTCCAGCCGGTTCGGGCTGGTCTCGTTGACGCTCGACAGGTCGAGTCCGGCAACCTGGCCCGGCACCCCGCGGAAGATCGCGAGCTGCCCCGCCTCCGTCGCCCCGACGTAATACTGCTTCTGCGTGTATTGGTAGCCCAGGAACAGGCCGCCGCCGAGTACGCCCAGCAGCGCCAGCAGCAGCAACGCGGTGCGTACCGGGTGACCCTTGGGCTCGGGTTCCTCGTAGCCCCCGTTCTCGGGCTGCGGTTGCGCCGGCCGCGGGGCCTGCAGCGCGGATGCCCTGGCGGCCGGGGTCGAATTGTCGGCGACCGTGGTGTTGCCACGGTCGATCGCGGCGGCGCCCCCCACGATCGGAGCCTGCTCGACGATGTCGGCGTCGGTCGCGTCGGCGATGACCACGGTGATGTTGTCGGGCCCGCCGCCGCGCAGGGCGAGTTGCACCAGCCGCTCGACACAGGCCTGCGGGTCGGCGACCTCGCGCATCGTCTGCCCGATCGTGTCGGAGCTGACCACGCCGGAGAGGCCGTCGCTGCAGATCAGGTAGCGGTCTCCCTTGAGAACCTGGCGGACGCTGTATTCCGGGTCGATGTCGCGGCCGTCGAGCGCCCTGGTGAGCAGCGACCGCTGCGGGTGGCTGCTCGCCTCCTCGGGACTGACCCGGCCCTCGTCGACCAGCATCTGAACGTACGTGTCGTCCTTGGTGATCTGGGCGCACTCGCCCCCGCGGAGCAGGTAGGCACGACTGTCACCGATGTGCACCATGCCGAACTTGCTGCCCGAGAAGAGCACCGCGGTCAGCGTTGTGCCCATGCCCTCGAGCTGCGGATTGGCGTCGACGGTGTCGCGTAGATGTTGGTTCGCGATCCCCACGGCATGACGCAGCGCGTCGACCAGAGCGTCCCCGGGGACGTCCTCGTCGAGCGGCGCCATCGCGGCGATGACGATGTTGGACGCGACGTCACCAGCGGCCATGCCGCCCATACCGTCGGCGACAGCGAGAAGTCGCGGCCCGGCATAGACGGAGTCCTGGTTCAGGTCTCGGATCAGACCGCGGTCGCTCTGAGCGGCATAGCGCAGGGTCAGGGTCATGGCCGTAACTCGAGAGAAGTGCGTCCGATCCGAATCGGGACGCCAAGGGGGACGGGAGTAGGTCCGGAGACCTTACCGCGGTCGAGATAGGTGCCGTTCGTCGAGCCGAGATCCTCGACGAACCACTGACCCTCCCGCGGAACGAGCCGCGCGTGCCGCGCCGAGGCGAAGTCG
>DASRYP010000972.1:0-2724 GCA_035687165.1 Actinoplanes sp.
CTCGCGTCCTATTGCTCAGGTTGCCCGAGAGCTAGGAATTCTGGAGGGAACGCTGGGCAACTGGGTGGCCACGTACCGACGCGAGCACGCCGGCGAGGAACCGCAACTCACTCTGGACGAACGCGCTCGCCTTCGTGAGACGGAACGGGAACTACGGGAAGTCAAGATGGAGAACGAGTTCCTAAAAAAATGTGCCTCGTACTTCGCCCAGCGCCAGCCGTAAGCGAGAAGTACGAGTTTATGCATTCCTTGGCCACCGACGACGGGGAATACGAGTTCCCGGTCGTGTTCATGTGCGTGCGGCTGCACGTATCCAGATCAGGCTTCTACGAATGGAGAGACCGCCCGATATCGGCGACCACGCAGCGACGTGAAGATATCGGCCGACTTATCGAATTGTCATTCGCCGAGTCGGACGAGACGTACGGGTATCGGCGGGTACACGCCGAGCTGGCCCGCTGGGACGTCGACTGCAGCCCTGAGCTGGTGCGTTCCATCATGCGTGAGCTGGGCCTGGTGCCGTGCCAGCCGCGCCCCTGGCGGGTCAGCCTCACCGAGGCCGGCGGCGTTGCGGCCCCGATTCCCGACCTCGTGAACCGAGATTTCACCGCCGACGTACCCGGCGCGAAAATGGTCGGCGATATCACATACATTCCAACGTGGCAGGGATGGCTGTTTTTGGCGACCGTCATCGATTGTCACACCAAGGCCGTCATTGGATGGGCGATGGACGACAACTACAAAACACCCCTGATCGCCGCAGCGATACAGATGGCGGCACGCAACGGTGACCTGCCGGCCGACGCGATCTTCCATTCCGACCGTGGAAGCAATTACACCTCGGCCGAGTTCGCCAAGACGCTGAAGGAGTTGGACATCCGGCAATCTGTCGGCCGAACCGGGACCTGTTACGACAATGCCATGGCCGAATCATTCAACGCGGCACTGAAAGTCGAACGAGTACACCGTACCGCGTACCCGACCCGCAAGAAGGCGTACGCTGATATTGCGGCCCACATTGAACTCCGCTACAATTCGACCGGGCTCCACTCCGGTTTGGGATATCGAACCCCGAGTGAGGCCCGCGACGAGTACCTGAACCGACAGTCAGCAGCCTGAATTGCCGTTTAATGACTGTCCGGAAAACGCGCGGCAGACCATCGCGATCGCTTGTGACCTGCTCGCCCGGCTCCGGCTACTCACCCTCGACCACCACCAGAAGCTGACCAAGGCCACCCCCGACACCCTGCGCGACCTCCTACACGTCCCCGCCCGGCTGATCCGCCACGCCCGCCGGCGCCTCATCCGGCTCCCCGCCGACCACCCCCACGCAGCCGACCTCACCCACGCCTGGCAGAAAATCCGGACTCTAACCACCTAAACCCGACACCCAAACCCGGCAAGACGAAAGGCCCCACCCGCCCACCGGGGACACCAGGGCACACCCGGCCACCACCATGCCCGACACCCGAAACCCCACCCAACACAACGACCACCATCGATCAAATGCCAGAACGTCCAAGATCATGAAAGATCTGGGCTGAGAGCGTAGGCCCGGAGCAGGTCGTGCATTAGGTAACGATCGGGGCCGGTCGGCGTGATCAGGTGTACCCCGGCGAGGGTGTCAAGGTGGCGGCGGGCGGTGGCGGTATCGAGGCCGGCGAGAACAGCAACGCTGCCGATGCCGAAGTCCTCGCCGGGGTACAGGCCGAGCAGACGGAAGGTACGGGCGACCGGCGCCGGAAGCCGCCGTAACGACCAGGAGAAGACGGCCGACACGCCGGCCCGAGGGTCGCCATCGGCATCGAGCCGGCTCAGCCTTTCCTGCCGGTCGCGCAGTTCGGTCACGAGCCAGCTCAGCGTGATGCCCGGCCGGGCCACCGCCAGCTCCGACGCCATCCGCAGGGCCAGCGGAAGCCGGGCGCAAAGCTCGGCGAGGGCGTAGGCGGCCGGCGCCTCGTCATCGACCGAGGCTCCGATCAGCCTTTGCAGGAGGGTGTACGCGTCCTCGGCAGACAGCACGTCAAGCATCAGCCGGTGTGCCCCGTAGAGAGCGACCAGGCACACCATCGTGTTCCGGCTGGTGACGAGGACCGCGCAGGACGGCGACCCGGGAAGCAACGGCCGGACCTGCTCCGCGGAAGCGGCGTTGTCGAGCACGAGGAGCACGCGGCGCTGGGCCACCTCGGTGCGGAACCGAGCGGCCCGCTGCTCGAGATCGAACGGGATGTCGGCCGACGCCACGCCCAGCGCGGTCAGGAAGCCCGCCAGCACCGAAGAGGCGTCGAGGGGCGGAGTGGAGTCGTAGCCGCGCAGGTCGACGTAGAGCTGACCATCAGGGAATCGGTCATGGACGCGGTGCGCCGCCGTGACGGCGAGCGCGGTCTTCCCGACGCCGGCGGTTCCCGATACGACGACGATCGGCGGCCCGGCGGATTCGCCGGCGAGCATCTCGTCGAGACGGTCGAGCTCATATGCCCGCCCGACGAACGTCCGCGCGGCCGGCGGCAGTTGTGCGGGCGTGACCCGGTTGGCCTCGCGGTCCTGTGCCTTCAGCAGGCTTCGGTGCACTACCCGCAAATCCGGGCCGGGCTCGGTCCCCAGCTCGATCTCGAGGCGCTGCCGGGTGGCCGCATAGACGCCGAGCGCCTTGGCGGACTGTCCGGAAGCACTCAAGGCCCTGATCAACGCCGCGCTGAGCCCCTCGTGCAAGGGGTGCTCCGC
>DASRYP010000973.1:0-2303 GCA_035687165.1 Actinoplanes sp.
GCCCAGCGGCGTGCAGCGCAGCACCCCGGGGCCGCGCAGCACCTTGCCGTGGTGCACGACGCGCACCTCGTAGGGCGGGTCGAACTTCACCACGCGCAAGAGGTCGTGCAGGGCGGCCGGCCCGACCCGGGTGACCGCCTCGATGGAGCTGCCCTCGCCGCCGTCGCCGGACAGCACCCGGACCGTGGTGAACGGGATCCAGTCGCTCTGCCGCGGCCAGTCGATGAGCGCGGCGAAGACCCGCTCGGCGGGTGCCCGGACGATCACCGTCGCGGTCACCTCGCCGGTGCCGGGGCGGGCGGCGTCGCCGAGTCCCTCGACCGGTTCGGTCGCGCTCACCGTCGTTCCGCCGACTCGCTGAGCGGGGCGGCCGCTGGCTGCTCGACGACGTCGGCGGCCACCGCCGTCACCTCGATCCGCAGGTCGCCCGGGGCCGGGGCGGCGATCTCGATCGGGGCGATCGCGGCCTCCCGCGCGCGGCGGAGCACGTCGGCATCCGCCGTCCGCCCCTCGCGCAGCGCGGCGACCTCGGCCTCGAGCACGCCGATCAGCTCGCCCTTGTAACCGATGTCGTAGGCCGCGCGCTGCAGCGCCTGGTCGACCTGGGACATGCGGTAGCCACGCCAGCCGGTGTCGAACTTCGTGCGGGAGATGTCCTCCTCGCCGAGCGGCCGGTCGCCCGGCAGCGGCACGGCGGCCCCGTCCGGCTCGACCGGCGCCAAGGCGTTGTCGCCGCCACCGAGCATCACGGTCACGCCGAACACGATCGCGGCCACGACCAACGCCACGACGATGAAGAGGAGAAGCTGGCCCATGCGGTGAATGTTGGCATGTCGGACAGCGCGAGGCGAGCCCGCCACCCCCGAGTCGTTCGGAGGCGTGGAATCAGGTCCAGGTCAGGATGTTTTTGCGCCAGGCATAGAGAATGCCCAGCGCGAGGACCGCCACGAAGACCGCCATCTCGGTCACCGTGGCCCAGCCGAACCCAGGCAGGTCGAAAACGACCGCCCACGGGAAGAGAAAAACGGCCTCCACGGCGAAAAGCACATACAGGTACGCGTAGACGTAGTAGCGGATCTGCGCTTGTGCCCAGTCGCCGCCGACCGGGTCAATGCCGCTTTCGTACGAAACGTACTTGCCGGGCGGCTGCGCGGGAGAGGCCGGACGCAGCAGCTTGTTGGCCCCGAACGCGCCTACGAAGACGAGCACGCTGGCGGCGGCCACCAGACCGAGCGTGGCGTACGACCCGAGATACCCGTCCACGATCCGACAGCGTAGTGCCCGAAGTGCCCGGACGGGGCCACGCCCGCCGGATAGTGAACTCGGCTGGTTCAGGCAAGCCTTGCCTGGCTACATTGGTCATCGGCCGTCCCGGGCTCGTAAGGAGCGGCGACGTAGGGTGGAAGTGACGATAGTGGGCCGGTCGGCCGGCGCCCTTGGGAGGTTGCGAACGTGTCCGCTGGAGCGAAGCGAGTCGAGCAGCTGGACCGGGTGGTCATCCGGTTCGCCGGCGACTCGGGCGACGGCATGCAGCTCACCGGTGACCGATTCACCTCGGAGACGGCGCAGCTGGGCAACGACATCTCGACCCTGCCGAACTTCCCGGCCGAGATCCGCGCGCCAGCCGGCACCCTGCCCGGCGTGTCGAGCTTTCAGGTGCATTTCGCCGACTACGACATCCTGACCCCGGGCGACTCGCCCAACGTGCTCGTCGCGATGAACCCGGCCGCGCTCAAGGCCAACGTCGCCGACCTGCCCTCCGGGGCCGACATCATCGTCAACACCGACGAGTTCACCAAGCGCAACCTCGCGAAGGTCGGCTATGCGACCAACCCGCTCGAGGACGGCTCGCTGAGCGACTACTCGGTGCACCCGGTGGCGCTCACGTCGATGACGGTCGGCGCCCTGACCGAGCTCGGGGTGGCCAAGAAAGACGGCGAGCGCGCCAAGAATATGTTCGCGCTCGGCCTGCTGAGCTGGATGTATTCGCGTCCGTTCGGGTCGACCCTGCGGTTCCTCGAGACGAAATTCGCCAAACGGCCCGACCTGGTCGCCGCGAACAAGGCCGCTTTCCAGGCCGGCTGGAACTTCGGCGAGACGACCGAGACCTTCACCGTCCGCTACGAGGTCAAGCCCGCCCGCATGGCGCCGGGCACCTACCGCAACATCACCGGCAACCAGGCGCTCGCGCTCGGCCTGGTGGCGGCGTGCGTCCGGGCCAAGCTGCCGCTCTTCCTGGGCGCCTACCCGATCACCCCGGCCTCGGACATCCTGCACGAACTGTCCAAGCACAAGAAGTTCGG
>DASRYP010000974.1:0-2742 GCA_035687165.1 Actinoplanes sp.
CTCGTCGAGCAGCACCTCGACACCGACGCGCTCTGGCGGCTCATCGAGAGCGGTCCGCCGTCCGGGCTGCCGTTCATCCCGCCCGGAGCCCCGCCCGGAGCCCCGCCCGGAGCCCCGTCCGGTGCCTGAGCGGAGCTTCGACGACCTGGCCGCGTACGTCCTGGGTCAGCCACCACGTCTCGGCGACGTCCGGCTGATCGCCGTGGACGGGCCCAGCGGGGCCGGCAAATCCCAGTTCGCCGCTCGGCTTGCCGCCGCGCTCGGCGCTCAAATAGTGCACACCGACGATCTGCTCAACGGCTGGGACGACCAGTTCACCTTCTGGACGCGCCTCGAGGGAAAGGTTCTCGCTCCGCTCAGAAAGGGAGAAAACGCCACATATCAGCGGTACGACTGGGGCGAAGCCGACTTCGCGGGCCCGCCGATCACCGTTCGTGCAGCTTCCGCCGTGCTGCTGGAGGGGGTGAGCGCCGCCCGGTCGGTGATTCGTCCCGAGTTGACCTTCGCGGTCTTCGTCGACGCGCCGCCGACTGTCCGATGGGATCGCGCCATAAGTCGAGATGGGGACGACAGCCTTGCTTATCGGAAGTACCTTGAGCGCTGGCGGGCCGCCGAGGACCGGCACTTCGCCGTGGAGGAGACGGCCGCGCGTGCGGACCTGATCGTCGACGGCTCGGCGACGGCCCCCGACGGTCGATATGTGAGCCTGGCGAGGACGGGGTGCGACGATGACTACCGATGACGAGAACCGCCCGGTACGACGGCGGATCACCCTGACCGGCATCAGCTCGCGGGCCTGGGAGCATCCGGCCGACCGCGGCGCGCTGACCGCCCTGCGCGAGCTGCGCGGCTTCGACGACGTGGTCAAGGCGTTCTTCGGCATGTGGAACGAGCGCGGCTTCCGCCTGCAGTTCCTGGCCGGCGCCATCCGCGTCGACCACCGACAATATCCGCGCGTCTACCAGCGCTTCGCCGAGGCCGCGACCACCCTCGACGTGGTCGAGCTGCCCGAGCTCTTCGTCAGTCAGGACCCCATCATCAACGGCTCCGCGATCGGCCTCGACAAGCCGTTCATCGTGGTCACGACGGGCGCTGTCGAGAAACTCGACGACGACGAGCTGCGCGCGATGCTCGGCCACGAGATCGGCCACGTCCGCAGCGGCCACGCCGTTTACAAGACCATCATGATGATCCTGACCCGCTGGGCCGCGAATCTGAGCTGGCTGCCGGTCGGCGCGATCGCGCTGCGGGCCATCATCGCGGCGATGCTCGAGTGGTGGCGCAAGGCCGAGCTCTCGGCCGACCGTGCCGGGCTGCTCGCCGGTCAGGACCCGGCCGCCTCGTTGCGGCTGCTGATGAAGCTCGCCGGCGGTGGCGACCTGTCGCAGATCGACACCGCCGCCTTCCTCGAGCAGGCCGCGGAGTACGAGAGCGGCGGCGACCTGCGGGACAGCATCCACAAGATCGGCATGACCGCGTGGAGCACCCACCCGGTTCCGGTCGCCCGCGCCGCCGAGCTGCGCCGGTGGATCGACTCCGGGGACTACGCGCGGATCCTGGAGGGCGACTACCCGCGTCGCGACTCCGACGGCGACGCCTCGATCGCCGACGACGTCAAGGCCGCCGCCCAGTCCTATCGGGAAAGTTTCAGCACCTCGCAGGACCCGCTGGTCGGGCTGCTGCGCAAGCTCGGCGACGGTGCCGGCGACCTCGCCGGCTCGGCCGCCCGCAGCGCCCGCGGCTGGATGGGTGATGCCTCACGCCGAGGCCGCCGGGAAGACGAAGAGGGCTGAACGAGCCCTAGGATCTTCCTATGAGCTTGACTGAAACCGATCTGCGCGCGGCCGTCGCGCGGGAGATGCCCGGAGTTCGCGCCGACCTGGAGCGGCTCGTTCGCATCCCCGGCGTCGCCTTCGAGGGCTTCGACCACTCCCAGGTCGAGCGTTCCGCCGAGGCGGTGGCCGAGCTACTGCGCGGTTGCGGCCTCGACACGCAGATCGTGCGGCGCGGCGGCCAGCCCGCCGTGATCGGTCGCAAAGCGGCGCCGGCGGGTGCGCCGACCGTGCTGCTCTACGCCCACCACGACGTGCAGCCCGCCGGCGACCCGGCGAAGTGGACCAGCGACCCGTTCGAGCCGGTCGAGCGCGACGGCCGCCTCTACGGTCGCGGCGCCGCCGACGACAAGGCCGGGGTGATGGCCCACGTCGCCGCGCTGCGCGCCTTCGGCGACCAGCTTCCGGTCGGGGTCGTCGTCTTCGTCGAGGGCGAGGAGGAGTACGGCTCCGACTCGCTCGACGCGATCATCGAGGAGTACATCGAGGAGTTGCGGTCCGATGTGATCGTGATCGCCGACTCCGGCAACTGGGACATCGGGCAGCCCGCCCTGACCACCTCACTGCGCGGCCTGGTCAACCTCTTCGCCGAGGTCAAGGTGCTCAAGAGCGCCGTGCACAGCGGCATGTTCGGCGGCCCGGTGCCCGACGCGCTGACCACCCTCGCCCACCTGCTGGCGACCCTGCACGACGCGAGCGGCGAGGTCGCCGTCGACGGGCTGGTCGGTCGCGAGGGTGCCGGCGTCGACTACCCGGCCGACCGTTTCCGGCACGAGGCCGGCCTGCTCGACGGCGTCGAACTGGTCGGCAAGGGCTCGATCACCGACCGCATCTGGACCAAGCCGTCGATCTCGGTGCTGGGCATCGACGCCCCCCGCACACTCGAGGCGGCAAACGCCCTGCAACCCAC
>DASRYP010000975.1:0-5638 GCA_035687165.1 Actinoplanes sp.
CGGCGCGACGGTGGGATCGAGGGCGGCGGCCGACGCGTCGGTGATGCCAAGAACGCTCAGAGCACCGACGACGACCGTCGGCACGACGAGGGCAAGCAGCTTGCGCATGGGGACACCTCATTGCCGTGGGGGGATTGGCAAGACACCTAACAATAAAGACGGTTATCAATCTCTTGTCAACGGCAAGCCCGCAAAAGCGGGAGTACGCGCGTACGTGCCCACGAGACGCCGAAGGGGTCAGCAGAATCCTGACGACCGGCCGCACCGGTCAGCGGAATCCTGACGACCGGGTACCCGAGATGGCCGACGTGGCGCGGGAGTCGCCGCCGGAGTTCCGTACGTCGCCTCGTCGCCTCGCCGCCTCGTCGCCTCGTCGCCTCGCCGGTTACCGCGGGAGCGCGACCCACTGCCCCGAGGTGGCCGACTCCGCCATCGCGTCGAGCGCCTCGGCGGCCCGGATCGCGTCGGCCACCGTAGCCCCGTACGCCTGATCGTCGGCGACCGACCGCAGGAAACGCGCGGCTTCGATGACCTTCAGATCGTCGTACCCCATCGGGATTCCGGCCCCGGGCTGGAACGCCCCGAACTCCGCGTCCAGCGGCCCGACGTAGCGGGTGCGCACCGGTTCGTCCTGATAGGCGGAACCGGTGGCGACACCCAGCTCCCCCATCCGGCGGAAGTCCCAGAAGAGCGCCCCGCGCGTGCCGTGGATCTCGAAGCCGTAGCTGTTCTGCTCGCCCACCGCGACCCGGCTGCAGTCGAGTGTCACCCGCGCGCCGGACGCCATCCGCAGCAGGCTGCCGAGGTAGTCGTCGTTCTCGACCGGCCCCGGCTCCCCGCTGCCCCGCTCGTGGCCGGCCGTGGCGGCGGTCGGCCGCGGTCTCTCGGTAATGAAGATCGCGGTGTCGGCGACGAGCGAGTCGATCTCGCCGAGCAGGTAGCGCACCAGGTCGACGCCGTGCGCGCCGAGGTCGCCGAGCACCCCGTTGCCGCCCCGGGCCCGCTCGAAGCGCCAGCTCAAAGCCCCGTCCGGGTGCGCGGCGTAGTCGCTGAGAAACCGGAACCGGGCGTGCGTGACCGCGCCGATCTCCCCGTCCGCGACGATCGCCTTGGCCTGCTCGACCGCTGGCGCGTTCCGATAGTTGAAACCGACGCTGACCTGCACCTCGCCGACGATGGCCCGCGCGTCGGCCGCGGTCAGGCCGACCGGCTTCTCGATCCAGATGTGTTGCCCGGCGGCCGCGAAGGCGCTGCCCATCTCGCGGTGCAGGAAGTTGGGCGCGGTGATGCTGACCGCCTGGACTCGCGGATCCCCGACGAGGTCCCGCCAGCTCTCGGTCGACTCGCCGAACCCGTATCGCGCAGCCGCCGCCTCGGCCCGCCCCGGCACCTCGTCGGCGACCGAGACCAGCCGTACGGCCGGCAGGTCGGCGAAATGGTGCGGCACCCGGGCATAGGCCTGCGTGTGCACCCGCCCCATCCACCCGAACCCGACAACGGCGACGCCGACCTCGTTCATTCTCGGAGGGTAGCCCCTACGTGGTCGGGCGGCGGCGGGCGACGAGGAAGCCGCCGACGGCCAGGAGGACGACGACCACGGCGGCGATCGTGATGATCAGGCCCGTGTTGCTGCCACCGTCGTCGGCGGACGAGGCGAGGTCGGTCGAGGGAGCCGGCGCCGCGGAAGTGGTCCCCGGCGGGGCGGCGACCAAGGACTCGTCGGCGGAGGGGCTCGGCGAAGCGGAGGCAGACGTGGAGGAGGACGCGGACGGGTCGGCGACCGTGAACTTGTAAGAGCCCTGGACGGTGTGACCGTCCTTGGAGACGACGCGGTAGGCGACCGAATAGACGCCGTTGGCCAGGGGCTCGAAGGTGATCGAAGCGGTCGGGCCGTCGACCCGGGGCTCCGATGTCTCGATCGTGGCTGTCCCGGTGACGGTGATCGTCGTGTAGTCCGGGTTCAGCTTCTGCAGGAACTTCAGCTTGACGCTGGTCGGAGCCTTCTTGACGGTCGAGCCCTTGGCCGGGGACGCGTCGGTCAGCGCGTTGTGGGCGAACGCCGGCGCGCTCGGCAGCAGCACGGCGAGTATCGCGGCCAACGCGACGAGAAGACGAGTCTTGTTCATGCGGTCCACGGGTCCCATCGTATTGGTGCGAGAACTTCTGGCAGTGCCTGTTGGTCGTTCGTGACTCGGCAAGAGTTCCGGGTCGCCCCAAGGAAAGTCACCGATGTGAGAATGGCGCACTGGTCTGGGTGACCGGCCGAGCGCTGACTGTCGGCGGCATCACGAACGCGTGATCGATCGACGGGGCAGACTGTTCGCATGCGTGCATTCGTGATCAGTGGGCCGGGCCGGTCCGAGGTCGTCGAGGTTGATCCGCCCAAGGCCGGCGAGGGTGAGGTCGTGGTCGACGTGGAACGGGCCGGCGTCTGCGGCACCGACATGGAGATCTTCCACGGCGACATGGCGTACCTGGAGAGCGGCAACGCCGCGTACCCGATGCGCATCGGCCACGAGTGGAGCGGGGTCGTCTCGGCGGTCGGCGCCGGCGTCGACAGGTCGTGGCTCGGCCGGCGGGTCACCGGTGACACCATGCTCGGCTGCGGTCACTGCGCCCGCTGCACCGGCGGCCGCCAGCACCTCTGCGCCGACCGCTACGAGATCGGTATCCGGCGTGGCTGGCCGGGCGCGCTCGCCGAGAGCCTGCCGGTGCCGGCCAAGGCCCTCTTCGCCCTTCCCGAGCCGGTCGATCCGACCCTCGGCGCCCTGGTCGAGCCAGGTGGGAACGCACTGCGGGCCGTCCGCGCCGCCGACCTCGAGAACGGCAAGACCGTGCTGGTCATGGGGCCGGGCACGATCGGTCTGCTCGCCGCGATGTTCGCTCGCGAGAAGGGCGCCGACGTCCACCTGCTCGGGGCAACCGCGGAGTCGCTCGATTTCGCGCGTTCGCTGGGTTTTGCGAACGCCTGGACCCGTGACGAGTTGCCCGCCGTGCCGTACGACTCGATCATCGACGCGTCCAACGCCCGTGAACTGCCCGCCTTTGCTCTTGATCGGGTCGAGCCCGGCGG
This sequence comes from Actinoplanes sp., assembly GCA_035687165.1. Lineage (GTDB taxonomy): Bacteria > Actinomycetota > Actinomycetes > Mycobacteriales > Micromonosporaceae > Actinoplanes. The sequence goes on from DASRYP010000975.1 coordinate 3,074, forward strand.
CCGCGTCGTCGGCATCGGCATCTCGTCCGATCCTTCCCTTGTGGACACACGCCAGGCCGTGCTCAAGGACGTCACCGTCGTCGGCGTGCTGAGTGCTTCCGGCGGACTCGGTGAGACCATCGAGGCGTACGCGTCGGGGGCCGTTGATCCTCGGCCGTTGGTCGCCCAGACCGTCGGGCTGGACCGGGGCGCCGACGTGCTCGCCGGGCGGCTTCGGGGCACGGCACCGAAGATGCACATCGACCCGCGAGGATGACGCCCTGGTCGCACAACCTGTCCGTCGGGGCGCGGCCCGGTCGGTGACGCTGACCGGGCAGACTCCCACACGACCGGCATCGGGGGGTGGCGGGGTGTTGACGGCGGCCACCGCGCTCGGGGACACGCTGGTCACCCGCCTGCGATCGGCCGGGACGGAGATCAGCACGCGGCGCCTTTGACGCTCCCGGTGAGGGCGAGGGCGATCCCGGTGAGGTGCTCGGCGAGCTGATCCGGGTCGTCGGCCATGTCGCGGGAGATCCAGTCGATGATCACTTCGCTGAGGCCGGCCACGAGGGCGAGCAAGGTCCGATCGTACGCAAGCTGGTCCTGGGGTTTCCCGACCGCTTCCCGAAGCACTGCGGCGACGAACTGAGCGTCCTCGCGCAGCACCCCACGACGTCGGTCCTCCATGCGGGGCGCGTTCACATAGATCACTCGGGCGCTCTCGGGGTTGCCGCGGAGCAGGTAGACGAGCGTCCGCAGCGCCGGCCCGAAAACTTCCGCCAGGCTCGCCGGTTTCGGGGGAACGGCTGCCGCGACGTTGCGCAGCAGCCACTCGTTCTGCTCGCGGTTCACCTTGAGCAGCAGGTCGGCTCGGTCGGAAAAATGCTCATAGAAGTAGCGTTTGGACACTTTGGCTCCGACGCAGATGTCGGCGACCGTGACATCGTCGTAGTCACGGGTGCCGAAAAGGCGCACGGCCGACGCCACGATGCGGGCCCGCCTTTCGCCGGCCCGCTGCGCACGGGATCGACCGGCGTAAGTCTCACCCCGCCGAGTCGTCGTGGTCTGCTCCTCCACGCCGTCAACGTTACGTCTTCCCCGATCAGACTACCCGGCAACCCTCCACATTGGTCTTCGGCGGCAACCGTTCGGCGGGGACCCACGATGATCAACGGGAGGAACAGGGCAGACCTGGGGCATCATCTCGCGGTTCGGTCGAGGTCGGTAGCGGCTATCCGACGTTCGCGACATGACCAATCACTCATGGCCTATATATCGAGCGCTACTGGCCGCAACCGGGCCTTAAGGGCAGGATCCAATCATGGCCGCCAGCCGTCTTCCCTACCCGCTGACACTGACGGGGGACGGCATCACCCTGCGCGAGTGGCGCTCCGAGGACCTCGACGACCTGGTGCCGATGCTCGACGAGCCCGAGATCGCCCGGTGGACGCCGATGCCGTCGCCCTTCGACCTCGAGGCCGGCATCGCCTATCTGAAACGCTCCTACCAGGGCCGGGTCAACGGCAGCCGGATCCAGTTGGCGATCACGACCGACGGTGGGCGTCCGCTCGGCGAGGTCCTGCTCTTCGGCGTCGACCTTGGCCTCAAGGAGGCTGAGCTGGGCTATCTGGTCGACGTCCGAGAGCGTCGGCGCGGGCGCGCGTCGGGCGCGTTGGCACTTCTTTCGGCGTACGCCCAGGGCACGCTCCACCTGAGCCGGCTCCTGCTGCGCATCGACGCCCGGAACACCGGCAGCACGGCCGTGGCACGCCGCTGCGGCTATCGACTCACCGGCGAACCGCCGATCCTGCAAGAGGGACCCTACGGGTCGAGCCGGCTCGACACGTGGGAACTGGTCGAGGGCCAGACCGACAGCCGCCGTGATCGACTGAAAAATGTCGCAGCCCGGCGGTACGGTCGTCGCACCTAGTCACCGCAGGGGGTGCCCGTGGTCAACGTCGACCGTGCACAAGTTATGGCCTACCGGGTCGCCGCGCTGGGTCTCGCCGAGCGGTGCTCCGCCCGCCCCGCCGACCTGCCCGTTCTCGATCTCGGCGTACAGGAATACACGCCCGGCTCGGCCCAGGTCGCGCTGGCCGCGCGCACCAGCGCCGACGCCGCCGACAAGCGCCTGATCACCGTCTGGGCGGCCCGGGGCGCCCCCCCATCTCCATCGTCGCGCCGACCTGGCCGTCCTGGTCAAACAGTTGTGGCCGATCAATGACGCCGACGCGTCCGCGCGCATCAAGAGCGGCCAGATCCCCGACGGCATAAGACTCGGCGTCGAGGCCTTCCGGGTCACCGCCGACGCGTTCCGCGAGGTGGTGACCGAGCCGATGCCGCGCGGCGAGGTGAGCACCGAGGTGAGCAAGCGGGTGCCGCGCGCGCTGACCTACGAGTGCCGCAGCTGCGGGGCCCGGCACATCGCCGGCAACATCTGGCAGCACTCCGGGCTGGCCGGCGGCATCGAGGTCCAGTCCCGCGGCCGTGACGCGATGGTGGGGCCGATCCCGAAGGCTCCGCCGCGCCCGACCGAGAACCACGGCATCGACGAGTTGATCCTGACCTACCTGCGGTTCCTGG
>DASRYP010000976.1:0-7511 GCA_035687165.1 Actinoplanes sp.
CGGTGCACGACCAGGCCGGGCGCGGCGGAGGTCGAGGTGACCGTGACGATCGCGTTGACCTCGGTCGCCCCGAGGGCGAGGAACTCGTTCTGGAAGGCCTCGGCGGTGTACGGCATCCCTACTCCTTGAGAGCTGGTGCGACGGGAATCAACGCGACGGTGATGTTGTCGGCGCCTCCGGCGGTGATCGCGTAGTCGGTCAGCCATCGGGCGGCCGAGATCAGCGTGCCCTGCTCGCGCAACCCCTCCCGCACGGCCGCGGCGAAGGCCGCCGGGTCGGTCAGATAGTTCCAGAGCCCGTCGCTGCAGAGCACGAGATGCCCGCTGTCACCGACGACGAATTCGCCCGTACGCGGGACGACCTTCCCCGCGTCGCCGCCGAGCCAGGCCGTGATCGCGTGCGCCTTGGGGTCGCGCATCGCCTGTTCCGGGTCGGCGCCCAGGGCGATCACGTGCGTCGCCCACGAGTCGTCCTCGGTGAGCTGCTCGGCCGGGCCCTCCTCGGGCACCCAGTAGGCCCGGCTGTCCCCGATCCACCCGACCGTGACCGCGTCGCCGCGGACCACCGCCGCCACGATCGTGCACGCCGGGTTGGACGCCTGTCGCCGCGGGTCGCCCTCACCGGCCAGGGCACCGACCGCGGCCTGGGCCGTCCGGATCGCCGCCGCCACGTCGCCCTCGGACAGCAGTGAGCCGGCCGCCTCGACCGCGGCGAGCGAGGCCACGTCGGGGTCGAACGACGAGGAGACGCCGTCGCTGACCACCACGTCGACGTCGGTGCCGCGGGCGGCGAGCCACATTGCGTCCTCGTTGCGGTGGTGCCGCAGCCCGCGGTCGGTCACGGCGGCGGCCACCGGACCGCAGTCGGTCTCCAGGTGGTCGCGCTCGCGCCCGGCGAGCATGCCGCAGTGCCCGCAGTATCCGTCGTCGCCGACCCCACCCGGCGTCCCGCAGTGCGGGCATGCCGGTTCAGGGGCCAGGGATCTGCCGCAGACCTCGCAGAAGGTCGCTCCGGCGGCGCGCTCGTCGGCGCACGAGGCGCAGTCGGTCATGGTCATCGTGCCTCGCTGTCGTTCGTACTGAGGAAACTCATGTGCGCGTCCGGGGGCGGGACGCGTTGGCCAGGTCTACCAGGCGGATCTTCTCGGTGCCGTGCGCCGCGCGGGCCATCTCGCGGTACGCCTCCTCGAGCGCGAATCGGACGTCGCGTTCCCGGATCTGCCCGTTGCGGCCCGACCCGAGCACCGACGCGGGCAGCGTAGCGCCGGCACCGACGTTGTGCAGCGCCTGCTCCAGCAGTTCGGCCCGCAGGGCGGCCAGTTGCGCCGCCTCCACCTCGAGCCGTTCGATGAGCGCGGCCGCCGCGGCCAGCGAGTCGACGTCCGCCTTCACCGTCGGATGCGCCCGGACCAGCGCGCGCACCGCCCCGACCTGCGAGCTTCGATAGGCCGAGGAGGTGCCAGGGACCCGGTTGTACGCCTCGACGGCCCCGCCGCGGTCGCCGGCCAGCAGGCGGCAGCGGGCCAGCCCGGCCGCCGCGGCCGTGTAGGACGGATCGGTGCGGCTCACCACATCGTAGTAGCCGGCCGCCGCCGCGTCCCCGGCCAGCTCCAGCGTGAGCCCGAGCGCGAGCTGCGGCGCCAGTTCGCCCGGCAGCGCCGAGTAGACCGCGTCGAACCGCTGCCGGGCGTCGGCGTGCCGCCCCTCGGCCAGCGTGAGCAGCCCGTCGTACCAGGCGACCCGCCAGTCTGCCGCGTCCGTGCCGATCAGCCGGTCGCAGGCCTGCCGGGCCTCGTCGAACGAACCGAATCGCACCCCCAGGTCGATGCGGGCCCGCAGCGCCCGCAGCCGCACCTCGACCGTCTCGGCCGGGGCCGCGCGCAGCAGGATCAGCACCTCGGCCGGGTCGGTCACGGTCACCGAGGCGAGGAACGCGGCGGCCGGGTCGGCCAGGTCGATCAGCGGGGTCGGCAGATCCTGCCAGCGCGGCGTCTCGCTGTGCAGGTCGGTGCGTAGCTCGCCGGTGAACAGCCGGGACGCAGCCGGGTGCGGGGTGCCGTCGGCGGCGAGCACCTGCCGCAGCACGCCCAGCATCTGCTCGGCCATCTCGGCCGCGTCGACGAACCGGTCCGCCGGCGCCGGTCGGGTGGCTCGGGCGAGGAGGCGGTAGAACGACTCGAACCGCCGGTAGACCTCGAACTCGCCGCGCTCGGGCAGGTTGTCGGCGAACGTGCTCTGATAGCCCCGGAAGTCGGTGGTGAGGACCGCGAGCGTACGCCCGATGGTGTAAAGATCCGACGCCACCGAGGGGCCCAGGGTCGCCATCTCGGGCGCCTGGAAGCCGACGGTGCCGTACAGCGCGGCCTCGTGGTCGTCGACGTGCACGACACCGCCGAGGTCGATGAGCTTGACCTGGTCGCCGGTCTGGAGCACGTTGTCCGGCTTGAAGTCGCAGTAGATCAGGCCCCTGTCGTGCAGATAGCCGAAGGCCGGCATGATCTCGAGCAGGTAGGCCAGGGCCTGGTCGACCGGGAGCGGGTCGGACCTGTCGCCGTTGGCCGCGCGCCGGTCCTTGAGGATGCCCTTGAGCGACTCGCCGCCCACGAACTCCATGACGATGTAGCCGGCGCCGTCGTGCTCGACGAAGTTGTAGATCTTGACGATGTTCGGGTGCTCGACCTCGGCCAGGAACCGCCGCTCGGCCACCGCCGCGGCCAGCGCGTCCTCGTCGCCCGAGTTGAGCAGGCCCTTGAGCACCACCCAGCGGTCCGAGACGTTCTTGTCGATCGCCAGGTAGACCCAGCCGAGGCCGCCGTGCGCGAGCGCGCCGATCACCTCGTACTGCCCGCCGATCAGATCGCCCTTGCCCAGCTTCGGGGTGAAGTTGAACGGCTCGCCGCAGGACGGGCAGAACCCGGACGTACGCCCCTCGCGGTCGCCCCTGGTCCGGCCGACCGAGTTGCCGCACTTCGCGCAGTACCGCTTCGACTCGGGCACCTGCGCGTTGGCCAGCACGGCGGTGGCCGGGTCGGTCTGCGTGATCGGCGCGATGTCGACCAGGCCGCCACCGAAGCGGCGCCGTGATCCGGTGCGGGTGCTTCCGGTCCGGGCAGACCCGGCCGTACGGGTCGACAGCGCCGCCGACCGCACCGACGGGGAAGTCGCCTCCCGGGGGACCGGCACCGCGCGCGGAGCGAGACCACACGTGTCGCAGTAGCCGTCCTCGATCGTCCCCGGGCAGTTGCGTTCGCACTTCATCGGTCGCTCCTCGCGATCGTGGTGGTGAGCGCATCCTGATAGGCGCTGACGGCCTGCCGGGCGACGGTCAGGTCGCACGGCGCCACGTAGAGCGCCTCGCGCGCCGTCGCGGCCAGCGGCGTCAGCCGCGCGTGCTCGCCCAGCCCGTGCCGCAGCGCCTTGGCCTGGTAGGCGTCGAGCCGTCCGCGCAGCTCGTTGCGGGTGGCGAGCAACCCGGCGTTGCGGGCGGCGCCGGCGCGCAGCACGGCCAGCCGCTCGCGGGCCCGCCGACTCCAGTCGGCCAGCTTCGGGCTGATCAGCGGCCAGTGACCGGCCGCGGCGAGCGCGTCGATCGCGACCAGGTCGGGCCGCAGGTCCCCGCCGGGCACCGCGGCGATCTGGTGCGCCGGGAACCGGTCGGCGGCCTTCTCGGCGGCGGCCCGCGCCTCCTCGGTGGCGGCGCCCAGTTCGGCGGCGAGCAGGTGCGCGTCGGCCAGCCGGTGGGCCAGCGCCTCGCGCAGTTCCCCGGCCGACGTGCGCTCGGCGTCCGCGCGCCGGATCAGCGTGCGGACCGCGGCCAGGTCTCGTTCCTCGACGCCGAGCGGGTCGGTGGCGAGAGCCGCGGTGAACCGGGTGAGCCGCCGGTCGGCGTCGGCCAGCGTGGGGGAGGTGCGGGCCAGCCGGCGTACGGTCTCGAGCGCACTCGCCGCCTCGGCCGCGGCGGGCAGCAGCCGGTCCCACGCCGCGCCGGCCCGGGTGGCGACGCCGACGGCGGTGGCGAAGGCGGCCTCCATCGCTGCCAGCAGCTGCCCCGGCGTGCACGTCGTGTGCACCTGGCCGGGGCCGAGCAGCCCGCGCTGGGCCAGCGGCACCGTCCGGGTCGAGAGGGTGATCGACGGGCCGAGCACCTCGTGCCGGAACCGGGCCCGCTCGTCGTCGCTGGGCCGGCGCAGGTCGCGCAGCTCCCCGGCGCGGTCGATCACCTCGGTGAGCAGCCGGTAGCCGTCCCACAGCTCGGTCAGCGCCGCGGTCGCGTCGGCCCACGCCGTCGCCGTGCGGCCGGTCAGCGCCGAGCGGTCGAGCTCCTTGCGGGCCGGGTTGTCGTCGAGGTCGACCAGGTTGGCCGCGATCGCCGTCATCGCGGTCTCCAGGCGCAGCAGTTCGGCCTCCGCCTGGGTGGTCACCGGTACTTGGCCTTCGGCGCCGCCGGGGCCGGACCGAAGTCGCCCAGCCACTTCTCGTACGTCTTGGTCCAGGTGCCGTTCGTGCGGTTGCGCTCGAGCACGGCGTTGACGAAGCGGGTGAACTCCGGGTGCTCCCGCGACATGGCCATCGCGTACGGCTCGTCGGTGAAACGAGGACCGACGACCTGCGCGTACGGGTCCTGGGCCGCCATGCCGGCCAGGATCGTGTCGTCGGTCGTGATGCCGTCGACCTCGTTGCGCTGGAACGCGACCAGGCAGTCGCCGAACGCCGATTTGGCCACCGCGACCGGCTTGGTCTTGACCTTGGCGATGTTGTCGTACGACGTGGAGCCGGCCACCGAGCACACCTTCTTGCCGCCCAGGTCCTCGATGCTCTTCGCGGCCGATTTCGTGGAGACCAGCACCTTCTGCCCGGCCTCGTAATAGATGCTGGAGAAGGTGACGTCCACCCAGCGCTCGCAGTTCGCCGTCATCGTGTCCGCGACGATATCGACACTGCCGTCGACCGCGGAACTGACGCGTTTGTCGTACCCGATGACTTTGATCTGAATCCTGTCGGGATCCCCGAAGATGGCCTGCGCGATCTGCCGTCCCATGTCCACGTCGAAGCCCTCGACCCGGCCGGTGAACGGGTTGCGCGAGCTGAACAGCAACGTGTCCTGGCTGGTACCCAGCACCAGCCGGCCGCGCTGGAGGATCCTGGCCATGTAGCTGCCCGCGGGCATCCGGCCGGGCACGGGCAGCGCGCCGGCCGGGCGCAGGCTCGCCCGCGGGTCGCAGGCGGGCACCCTCTTCGGGGCCGGGGCAGGCGTGACCTCGGTCGTCCGCGGCCGGTCGGGCGCCACCGGCAGGTCGCTGCTGTCGGCGGCGCAACCGGCGAGGGTGGTCGCGGCGAGCACGGCCACGGCGAGGGCGGCACGGATGCGCATCAGCGGTACTCCTCCAGTCGCGCGCGGAGCCCGAGGAAGGCCAGGACACAGATCGCCAGGGCCAGCACCGGCCCGCCGACGGTGAGCAGGCCGAGCCCGTTTCCGGCCGCGTCGATCTCGTCGGTGAAGAACTCCTTGCGGTTCTCCATCGCGCTGTCCAGATCGGCGCGGACGCCCTCGAACGTCTTGGTCGTCTCGGGCCCGATCGCCAGCTTGACCGCGCCGTCGTAGTCGCCGTTGTCGTCGAGCGCGCGCACGTCCTGGTGGGCCGCGACGTAACGCTCGAAGCCCGTCGACGCGCGTCGCATGGTCGCGCCCAGATCCGCGTCGAGCAGCCCGTACGAGTTGACCATCGGGCCGTGCGCCCGCAGCAGCCGATCGCTGACCAGGCCGAAGTCCTTCTCGTTGGGGCCGTAGCCGGCGCGGGCGGCGAGCGTGAGCGCCTCGTCGCCGCGGGCCTGCAGGGCGAGGATGCGGCTCTCGGCGATCGAGGTCATCGGCCGGGTGCCCTGGTTGGCCGCGCTGTCGAGGCGGTCCTGCTGGGTGATCAGGATCGCCACGCTTGCGACCGTGAAGACCAGCGTGACGGCCGTGGCGGCGACCAGCGGCAGGTTGAACGTGCGCTGCGTGCGGCGGCTCAGGTAGGTCTGGGTGAAGATCAGGGCGAGCAGCAGGGCCAGCAGCGCCAGCATCAGCAACGTCACCCAGCCGAGCGCGCCGGCGTCGCTGTAGCCGGCGTCGACCTCGCGTTGCGCGTCGTCGAAGAGCTCGCGGGCCTGCGGCTGGAGCGTGTCCCGATTGAGCCGCGACGCCTCGGAGAGGAAGGAGGCGCCGACCGGCAGGCCCTGGCGGTTGTTGGCGCGAGCAGTCGCTACGAGCGCGGAGTATTCGGCGACACCGGCCGCGAGCTTGCGGACGGCGGTGGCAGCCGGTCCGTCCTCAGGAGTGCGCCGGGCGGCCGAGGTGAGCGCGGTGGACGCCCGGGCGAGGTCGGCGTCGTAGCGGCGGGTCAGCTCGGTCGGCTCCAGCCCGCCGGCCAGGAACGCCTGTGCCGCGGTGGTGTCGGCGTCGGCCAGCGCCGAATAGATCGTCTCGGCCTCGACGAGCAGCGGCTGGGCCCGGTTGCCCAGGTCGTTCGTGCCGCCCAGGGCTGACGAGCCGGCCACGCCGGCCAGCAACCCGGTGAGCACGCCCAGCGCCAGCAGCGTGGCGATCAGCAGCTGGAGCCGGCCGGGCGAGCTGCGCCGCAGCCGGCCGACGCGGCGCAGCACGCCGGCTCGCTGCTCGGGAGCGGGTGGGGCGGGCCGAGGTGGTGCGGGCTGGGCCACCAAAGCAGTCGTCAAGCTTCCTCCCGCTGTTGTGCGGTCTTCACTGTGCGCCATCGACGCAAACGCCCGACGGCCCCGGCCGCCGGGCGCTGCTGGGAAAACGGGTCAGCTCAGCTCGCGTTTGAGCAGCTTGCCGGTCGCGGTCATCGGCAGCGAGGCGACGATGCTGATCAGGCGCGGATATTTGTACGCGGCCATCTGTTCCCGGCCCCACTCGACCAGCCCCTCCTCGGTGGCCTCGGTGCCGGGCTTGAGGATGACGAACGCCTTGACCTCCTCGCCGTGGCTCGGGTGCGGCACGCCGATCACAGCGGCCAGCGAGACGGCCTCGTGGGTCATCAGGACCTCCTCGATCTCGCGCGGATAGACGTTGAAGCCGCCGCGGATGATCATGTCTTTCGCCCGGTCGACGATGTAGTAGTAGCCGTCCTCGTCACGACGGGCGAGGTCGCCCGAGCGGAACCAGCCGTCGTTCATGACCTCGGCGGTGGCGTCGGGCCGGTTGTAGTAGCCCTTCATGATGTTGTGGCCGCGGATCGCGATCTCTCCGACGGTGTCGGTGCCCTCGACGAGGTTCCAGTCGTCGTCGATCAGATTGCACTCGACACCCCAGATCGGGACCCCGATCGAGCCCGGCCGGGGCGCCCGACCGGCCTCCGCGAAGGTCGCCAGCGGCGAGGTCTCCGAGAGGCCGTAGCCCTCGAGGATCTGCACGTGGAAGCGGTCCTTGAACTGCTTGATGATCTCGACCGGGAGGCTCGCGCCACCGGAGACCGCGACGCGCAGGTTCGCCGCGATGTGGTCGACGTCCAC
>DASRYP010000977.1:0-4034 GCA_035687165.1 Actinoplanes sp.
GCAGGATCTCGATGTCCTCGAGGCGCTGTCCCTCGGAAAGCTTCGGATAGAGGTTGCCGGTCTCGGCGTCGACCAGGTAGGCCGCGAAGGCGCCCGCGTCGCGCCGGAACAGCGTGTTCGACAGTGAGCAGTCGCCCCACGAGAAACCGGTGAGGTGCATGCGCACGATCAACGCGGCCAGCGCGTCGAGCAGGCGGTTGAGCGTGTCGGGGCGCAGCACGTGCGAGAAGAGCGCGCGGTAGGGCAGCGAGAACTGCAGATGCCGGGTGATCAGCACGGTTTCCAGCGGCTCACCCTCGGCGTCCTCGCGGTCGGTGACGATCGCGACCGCCTCGACGGCGGGGAAGTCGATGCGCTCCAGGGCGCGCAGCAGGTCGTACTCCTTTTCGGCGATCCGTTCCCGCGTCTCCTTCAGCGCGTAGACCACCTCGTTGAGCTTCACGAATCGCACGACGTGGCGGGAGATGCCCTGCGGCAGGGCGACCAGGTGATCGGCCGGCCAGTCCTCCAGCGGGACACCCCACGGCAGATCCAGCAGCGCCGGGTCGACGAGGGCGGAAGTGATGCGCACCGAACCAGTGTGCACGCATCGCGCGGCGCGTCGCTCCAGCGGGTGGCTCGTTACACAGGTGCGAGAACGCCAGGTTAGTACGTATGTACCTGATATGACACGAATGGCGGGTTGACCAAGTGCCACTCAAGACCGGGCGACGCAAAGCAGGCATAGCGATCGGGGCCTGTGCTGTCCTGGTGCTGGCGAGCGCGGCCGGGGTGAGCGCCTGGCACGCCGCCGGACGCGACGGAAAACCGGTCGGTACGTGGCAGGACGCATCGGCCACGGTACGAGCGCCGGTGAGCGCGCACCTGGGCAGTGCCGAACGTCCCGTCGAGGCGGAGCCCGCGAGAGGCCGCCAGCAGGTCGGTGAGCTGCTCGACGTACGCAAGCAGCTCGGGTTTCTGGCCGGCCGACCCACCCGGGAGACGTTCCGCTACCCGGGCGCGTCCTATGTGAAGCTGCACTTCTCGCGGATGGCGCTGACGCCCGGCGACTACCTCACCATCTCCAACGCGGACGGGACCGAGAGCTACCGGTACGAGGCCGGTGAAGCGCGGGACGGCCGCTGGGCGATGTCGGTCGTCGGCGATACCGCCGTGCTCGAGGTGCACCGCGGCGCGAGTGACCCGGCCGGCCCGTTCGGCGTCGACGTCGACCGGGTGGCGCGCGGTTTCAGCCGTACGGAACAGAACCGGCAGCCCGAGAAGCAGCTCACCGCCCCCGGGCTCACCGGGCGTGAGGAATCCGTCTGCGGCTCGGACACCTCGGCTGACGCCGCCTGCTACCGCTCGGCCGACCCGGTGGCGTACGTGCGGTCGAAGGCGATCGCCCGGCTGCTGATCAACGGCACCGAGCTCTGCACCGGCTGGCGCATCGGCAAGCACAACCGCATGATCACCAACAATCACTGCTTCACCACCCCGGCCGGGGCCCGCGACACCGAGGTCTGGTTCAACTACCAATGCGTCAAGTGCGGCGGGTACGACGTCTACCGGCCGACCAAGGTCTGGGGTTCCGGGGTCGTCGCGACCGACCGCACCCTCGACTACACCCTGTTCACGGTCGACCGGTTCGCCGCCGTGCGGAAGTTCGGCTACCTGACCTTGGACACGAAGCGGCCGGCCAGGGGGCAGGAGTTGTACGTGCCGCAGCACCCGGCGGGGGAGCCGGCCCGGATCGCCGGGTCGCTGGGTGAGGCGGCCGGGACCTGCGCGGTGCTCAACCCCGGTTACGACGGGTACGCGACCGGGTCGGACGTGGCGTACTACTGCGACACCGAGGGCGGCTCGTCTGGTTCGCCGGTGCTGTCGCGCGCCACCGACAAGGTCGTCGCACTCCACCACTTCGGCGGCTGCCCCAACTCGGGGGTCCGGGGCGACCTGCTGGCCGCGAAGCTGGGCCGGTACCTCTAGCTTTGAGGGCGTGTCCGTCACGATCACGCGTACCCGGAACCGTCCGCTGCTCGGCTGGTGGCTCGACGCCGTCCTGCTGGCGGCGTTCGTCGCGCTTACCGTCGCGCTGAGCAAGGGCCAGCTGCTCGGGCTCGACGAGCGCGTGGCCGACTGGTCCCTGAGTCACCAGCCCAAGCCGGTCTACTGGATCGCCCGGACCCTCAACTACCTGGGCCAGGGCGGTCAGGTGCTCATTCCGGTGTCGCTGGTCCTGACCGCGGTGCTGGCCTGGCGCACGCGCTCGGTGCGGGCGGTGTTCCCGTTCGTCGCGGCCTTCGTCCTGACCTACGTGACGATCGGCCCGCTCAAGATCTGGGCCGGCCGGGCCGCTCCCGGCTTCGCCGGGCCCGACCGGGTGATCATGCACAACCCCCACGCCGAGGGCGTGTACGCGATGAGTTACCCCTCGGGACACCTCGGCAACTCCCTGGTCTGGTATGCGGTGATCGCCCTCCTGATCTCCGCCCTCCTGCGCCGGCCGTTGCGCCGTTGGGAGACGTGGGCGATCCGGGTCGTGCCGGTGGCGATCGTGTTCTGCACCACCGTTTACACCGGCTTTCACTGGCTGACCGACTCGATTGCCGGTGTGCTGCTGGGCGTCGTGCTGGCCCGCCTGATCGAGCGCATCCCGTTCGACCGGATCCCGCTGCCCGCGCTCGGCGGCTGGGCGAGGCCGGCCGGTTTCAGACCCACCGGCCGGCGCGCATGACCCGCTTGACGTGCAAGTCGGGCGAGAGCACCACGAGGTCGGCGCGCAGCCCGGCCTCGAGCGCGCCCACCTCGTCGGCGAGCCCGAGCACCCGGGCCGGGGTGGTCGAGGCCATCGCCACCGCGTCGGCCAGCGAGATCCCGGCGGTGACCGTGTTGCGCAGGGCGGCGTCCATCGTCAGCGTGCTGCCCGCGATCGAGCCGTCCCGGGCCAGCCGGGCCACCCGATCGGCCACCAAGACCTGCTGACCGCCCAGCTCGTAGGTGCCGTCGGCCATCCCGGTGGCGTCGATCGCGTCGGTGATCAGCGCGGCCTTGTCCGGCCCGGCGGTGTGGGCGGCGAAGGCCAGCGTGCCGGGGTGCAGGTGGATGTTGTCGGCGATCAGCTCGCAGGTCACCGGGGACGAGAGCAGGCCGATCACCGGGCCGGGCGCACGGTGGTGCGGCGGGCGCATGCCGTTGAAGAGGTGGGTGCCGACCGTGGCACCGGCCGCGACCCCGGCGAGAGTCTGCTCGTACGTCGCGTCGGTGTGCCCCAGCGCGGCGGCGACCCCGTTCGCGCGCAGGAAGGCGATCGCCTCCAGCGCGCCGGGCAGTTCGGGGGCGACCGTCACGAGGCGTACGGCGCCCTGGCCCAGCTCGATCAGCGCGGTCAGTTCGTCGATCGACGGGTCGCGGAGGAACTCCGGATTCTGCGCGCCGCAACGTGCGCCCGACAGGTAAGGCCCCTCGTAGTGCACGCCGGCGAGCACCCCGGCCTCGACCAGCGGGCGGTAGGCCGCCGTGGCATCGCGCATCAGCTTGAACGGGGAGCTGACCAGGCTGGCCAGCATGGTCGTGGTGCCGTGGCCCAGGTGGAACGCGGCCGCCCCACGGGCCGCCTCGACGTCGCCGGTGGTGAACGTGTGCCCACCACCGCCGTGGCAGTGCAGGTCGACGAAGCCGGGCACCACGATGTCGTCGCCCGCGGCCCGGCCGGCCTCGACCGCCAGGATCGCCGGGCCAGCCACCTCGACGTAGCCCTCGACAACCGCTCCGGGCCGGACGATCCGGCCGCCGACGCGCGTCATCGCGGGCCCAGGTGATCGAGGGCGAGCAGGGCCGCGCCGATGCAGCCCGCCTCGTCGCCGAGGTCGGCGCGGACGAACCGGGGTGCGCGGTGGAAGCTGACCCGTTCGCGGAACGCCTCGCCCAGCGGGTGCGACAGGGTGTCGCCGGCCTCGGCCAGCCCGCCGCCGAGGACGAGCACGTCGACGTCGTAGAGGGCCTGGGCGGTGACCAGGCCGTCGGCCAGCGCCTCGATCGCCTCCTGCCAGACC
>DASRYP010000978.1:0-14959 GCA_035687165.1 Actinoplanes sp.
CGCCGGACCGCGACGCCAGAGCGAGCGGGAGGGGCACGAAGATGGGCAGATTCGGCACATCCAGAGTGGGTGCTGTCCTCCCCGAGGCGCCGGGATCACCGAGCCGCGACGGCGGCCGTCTTGATCCTGTGCGCTGGCGCCGACCGGCCCGCGGCCTGCTGCTCCGCCTCGCAGTGGTCGCGATCCTGTTGGGCACCGCCGCTCTGGTGTCGTGGTCGCCACCACCCACCTGCGACCCACCGACCTACACGGTGCCGACCGTGGCCTCGCCCGCGGCCTCCGCGTCGAACGGCTCCGGCACGGTCCCGTCCGGCAGTGTCGGCGTGCCGGTGCGCCTGGCCGACCCGGCCGCCCTCACGCTGGTCGAGGCCGGCAACAAGGTCGACCTGCTCCGCCTGAACGAGTCCGACGGCAGCACGACCCCGGTCGCCGAGTCGGCTCTGGTCCTGCGCGTCACCGGCTCCGAAGACCCCACCGCAGGCGGCCTCCTGCTGGCCCTCGCCCCCGACGAGGCCGAACGAGCCGTCGCCGCCCCCGGCCAAAGCTTCGCAGTCGTGATCCGCCCAGGCTGACGCCGGGCCGTCCGGGCAGACGCCGGGCCGTCCGGGCAGACGCCGGGCGGTGCAGTCGGACGACCGGGCGGTGCAGGAGACGCCGGACGGAGACGCCGGGGGCGGTGCTGATCACCGCGGATGGTCACCAGTGCGGCGGGCGGTCCTCCAGCAGGCGATAGTCGTTTTCGTATGACTGCTCGCCCCAGCCGCGCTCGGTGTCGTCGCGGGTCTGGTCGGGAAGGACAGGCGCCTCCTCAGACTCGAAGTCGACCTCGCGCTCGGCGTCGTTGTCGCGCTCGGGCTCATCCAGGATGTCCACGCCTACGAGCGTAGGCCCGCGCCGCTGTGAAAGTCTTCCCCCGGCGGCTGTACCGTCGGTGAACGTGACCACCCCCACCGGCGTCCCGGACGACGCGTACTGGCAGCGACCGGATCCCAGCTCCGCCGGTGCCACGCCAGAGCCGGCGAAACCCGCGCCTCGGCCGGGCACGGAGTATTCAGGGCCGCCGCGCACACCCCCGCCGTCGCCGCACTGGCGTCCGCCGACGATCGCCCAGCCGCCGGCGCCGCGCAGCATGCCGGCGCAGGACATGGACGCCCTCGACGATGCCGAGGGCTCCGCCCGCACGGTCACCTATGGCGTGGGCCTGGTCGCCGGCGCGATCGTCCTGCTCCTGCTCTGCCTGCTCTGCGCCCGAGTCCTGTTCTGACGGGGGACCCTGAGTAACCGACGCCGGCGAGGAACGCCCCAGGCCGCGTGCCGCCCGGGGCGTTCGAAAGCCGGATCCGATCCCGGCCGCCGCAATCTAGCCGGAGCCGAACCCGGCCGCCGCAATCTAGTAGGAGCCCCAGACGGCCGTGGCTCCCGAGTCACCGGTTTTGTAGACGTAGTAGCCCGAGATCGCCGCCAGCGCGATCAGGACGACGCCGCCGCCGACCTCGCCGATGAGCGGGAGCCGGGTGCCGGCCCGGCGCCAGGTCAGCGCCACCATGACGAGGCTCACGACGCCGAGCGCGAGCGTGAACCAGAACGTTCTTGTCCCGAACCCCATGTGGTCTTCCAAGATCCCCTTGCCGGGACCGCTCAAGCCCTGGCCCAGCAGACGGTTGAAGAGCTCGGTCCCGGACTCCTTGGCGACGAAAGTGGACGCCGGTGCGGCGATCGCCAGGAGCACGACTGCCCAGCCCGTCTTGGGCCGCCAACGGGGCACCAGCGCGTAGACCACCGCCCCCAACGCCAGCAGCGGGACGAAAACGACCGCCGCGTGCAGCACGAGCACGTGCACGGGCAGGCCGTTGATCTGGTCGAACAAGACGCCTCCTCGAGGAACTGGTCGGGGCCGCCAGATCAGAAGTATCTGACGACGCAAATACCGCGTATGCGGATACGCCCGCGGACCTCTCCCGGTTCACCATCTTCGCCGATCTTGGTCAGCATGCGCCTAACCAGGCTTTCAGATCTTGAGAAAGTTGGGGTTTCGTGATGGAGGTCCTCATCGAGGGCGGCCATCACGAGGTCGACGAGATCGCCCGCCGCGCCCGCGCCCGGCTCGACTCGGTCTCCACTCAGGCCGTCTGCTGATAAACCTCGCGCACCGGCCGCGAGTAGGCGCAATCTGAAACTGAACGGGTTCAACTTCGCCCGTTCGGCGTGGCAGTCTTGGGGCCATGAGCGTCGATGTCGGGTTGTTCGGGCCGGATTCGGTCACCTGGAAGCTGCACAGCGAACCGATCCTGCTGCTCGGCGGCCTCCGCTCGCTCTACCTGCAGGCGTTGCATCCCCGCGCCGTCGCCGGCGTGGTGCAGAATTCCGGCTACCGCGCCGACCCCTGGGGCCGCCTCAACCGCACCTCGGAATATGTCGGCACGGTCGTCTACGGCACGACCGAAGAGGCCGAGCGCGCCTCCAGCCGCCTGCGCCGCCTGCACTCGCGTCTGAGCGCGACCGACCCGCGGACCGGTGCGACGTTCCGCATCGACGAGCCCGACCTGCTCCGCTGGGTGCACGTGGCCGAGGTCGAGTCGTTCCTGACCACGGCGACCCGGGCCGGCCTCAAGTTGACCCCGGACGAGATCGACGGTTACTACACCGAGCAGCTGCGGGCCGCCGAGCTGGTCGGTCTCGACCCGGCGACCGTTCCGGCCACCGCCGCCGAGGTCGCCGCCTATTACGAGGCGACGCGTCCCGAGCTTTCCCTCACCAAGGACAGCGCCGAGACTGCCCTCTTCCTGACCCTGCCCCCGATGCCCGACTTCTCCAGCAGCCGCGCCCTGCGCCTCGGTCTCAGCCTGGGCCCGACCCGTTGGGCCTATCTCGGCATCGCCGGCACGGCGGCCGCCCTGCTGCCGCCCTGGGCGAGACGCCTTTACGGCGGGCTCGGCTGGCCCACCACCGACGTCACCGCCGACCTCTCGGTGCGCGGCCTGCGCCTGCTGCTGACCACGGTCCTCCGCACGTTGCCCCGCAGATATCGCATCAGTCCCATGCGCCAGTCGGCCCTGGCCCGGGCCGCCGCCGCCTGACGGCGCGAGCTCAGGCGGTCAGGTGGTCGACGGCCGTCCACGGGTCTTTGGCCGCCGCTTCCCGGCCGGCGGGGCAAGTCTTGCGGAAGTCGCACCACGAGCAGAGCGCGCCCGGATTGGTCGGGAACTCGGCGTCGGGGTCGGCGCCGGCGGCCACCGCCCGTTCGGCGGCCATGATGTCGCGGGCGGTGTCTTCGGCGCGGCGCAACTGGCGGTCGAGCGACTCCTCGGTGTGCTCGTGGAAAGCGACCGTGCCGGTCGGCAGGTGGTGCAGCTCGACCCGGTAGCTCGGCCGACGGAAGACGCGCGCCGCCGCATAGGCATAGAGCGCCAGCGCCTGCGAACCGCGCGCGTCGTCGGCGTCGAGACCCGAGCGGCCGGTCTTGTAGTCGACGATCACCGCCTCGGGACCGTCGGGGCCCTGGCGTGCGTCGATGCGGTCGGCCCGGCCGTTGAAGGCCAGCACCGCCGTCTTGGTGGCCACCACCCGCTCGACCCCGAGTGGTTCGTCGACCGGGTCGAGGCCGTTCACATAGGTCTCGAGCCAGCGCAGCGCCGCCCGGTAGATCACCCGTTCCTGGTCGACATCGCGATAACCCTCGCGCACCCAGGTCGCCTTGAGGAGCCGGGGCAATACGGCCGGATCACGGCTGTCGACGGGCAGTCCGTACCAGTTCTTCAGCGCGGTGTGGACACTCGCGCCGAGCGAGTTGTGCGCCCACGGCGTACCTTTCGGCGGGGTGGGGCGGTCGACGTAGGAATACCGATAACGGCGGGGACAGTCCGCGTATGACCCGAGCTTGCTCGGCGTACAGACGAAGAGCCGCTCGGGCATGCCGTCGAAGCCGAGCTGCTCGGGAACCGCGTTACCGGATCTGACGCTGCGAGGTCTGGTGGAGGGCACGGGACAATCCTGCCAGCCGGGTACGACAGAAACCGCTCAGCCCTTGCCGATGTAAAGCTGGACGAAGGCGTCGATGGCGTCCGCGATGAGCTGGACGGCGATCGCCGCGAGCAGCAGACCGGCGATCCGGGTGAGCACTTCGATACCGGCCGGCCGCAGCAGTTTGACGATCACTCCCGAGAACCGGAGCACGAGCCAGACGGCGAGCATGACCAGCAGGATCCCGATGCCGATGATCAGGTATTCGGCGAAGCCCTCGGCCCGGCGCACGAAGAGCATGGTGGCCACGATCGCGCCCGGCCCGGCGAGCAGCGGCGTCCCGATCGGCACCAGCGCGACGTTGCTCGTGCCGCCCTGTTCGGCGGGCTCGTCCGCCTTGCCGGTGAGCAGCTGCAACGCGACCAGCACGAGCAGCAGCCCGCCCGCGCCCTGCAGAGCGGGTAGTTCGACGTGCAAGTAGTCGAGCAGGGTCTGCCCCGCCACCGCGAACCCGATGATCACGCCGAGCGCGAGCAGAACCGCCTGCGTGCCCGCCTTCGTCCGGGCCCGGCCGTCCATCGATGCTGTCAGCGCGAGAAAGACCGGCACCATGCCGGGCGGATCGACGATCACCAGCAGGGTCACGAAGACCTCGCCGAGCAGCTTCAGATTCACCCGATCACGGTAGGTGGCGGGCCGCCCGTTCGCAGTGCGGTGCGACCGGCGTCACCCCAGCACGGGCACTCCGGTGGCGGCGGAGACAATTTTCTCGTACGCCTCGGGGGCGGTTAAGTAATCGCCGAGCTGAACCGTCTTGTGCGTCCCGTGGAAGTCGGACGATCCGGTGACCACGAGACCGAGGTCCTCGGCGAGCGCGCGCACGTGGGCCCGTTCGGCCGGCGAGTGATCCTCATGATCGGCCTCGAGCCCTAACATCCCCGCGTCGGCCAGCTCGACGATCAGCCGATCCGGCACCACTCGCCCGCGCGTGGTCGCTCGCGGATGGGCGAAAACGGTCACCCCGCCCGCTACCCGCACCGCCCGCACCGCTTCGAAAACGTCAAGATCGGCTTTCGGTACGAAGTAGCGCGCGCCCAGCCACCGCGAGGCGAACGCCTCACTCGTGGTGCGTACCAGTCCCGCCCGGATCAGCGCCTGCGCGATGTGCGGCCGGCCGACCGAACCGCCCGCGGCGTAGCCGTACACCTCGGGCCAGGTGATCGGCACCCCGTCGGCGCTGAGCTTGGCCACGATCTTCTCGGCGCGTTGTTCCCGGTCGGTGCGCAGGCGAGCCAGGTCAGCGGCGAGGCGAGGCTCGGCCGGGTCGAACAGGTAGGCCAGCATGTGCAGCGCGATCGGCCAGCCGTCGGCACCGTGCCAGCGGCAGGACAGTTCGGCCCCGCGCACCAGCCGCAGCCCGTTGGGAAGCGCCTCGGCGGCCGCTTTCCAGCCGCCGGTGGTGTCGTGGTCGGTGATCGCCATGACGTCGAGCCCGGCCGCCGCACCCGCCCGGACCAGCTCGGCCGGGGTGAGCGTGCCGTCGCTGGCCGTGGAGTGGCAGTGCAGGTCGATTCGGGTCACCGCAAAACGCTACCGGCCCGGCGCCACCCGCGGCCGCGTCCTTGCCCGATCGCTTGGTCACAGGCCGGCCCGCAAAAGACCCACTCGCTACCCCGCCGGCTGTCGAGCCGGCGACCGAACGTGATCAAGCGTCGTCGCCGTCGCTGTCCTTGCCGAGGCGTGCCTCGACTGCCTGCGGCTCATACATCTCCTCGACCACGCGCAGATAGAGCTCGTTCGGGTTGGGCAGGTGCTTGACCTCGCGGAGCGCCTGGTCCTGGCCGGCCGACTCGAGGACGAACGTGCCGTAGCTCAGCAGGCGGCCCAGCGCGGACTGCTCGTACTTCATGTCGGTGACCCGCAGCAGGGGCATCATGGCCACCCGGCGGGTGATGATGCCGTTGACGACCATGACCCGCTTGTTGGTGAGGATGAAGCGGTCGAAGTACCAGTCGAAGACCTTCCACGCGACCCAGCTGATCACGCCGAGCCAGAGCAGGACGGCGACGGTCACGAGGCCGTTGATGTCCTGCCGGGTCAGGAAGCCGGCCAGGTAGCCGAGGGCGAGCGTCGCGCCGGCACCGATGCCCAGTGGTCCGGACAGGTGAATCCAGTGTCTTTTCCACTCACCGCGGTAGCGCTCGGTCGGGAAGAGATAGCGGGCGACCAGTGTGGTGGGTTCGTCCTCCAGCGGGAGCACTCGGCGGGGACCGGCGCCGCCCTCGGGGCCCAGCCCCTCGAGCTCCTCCTCGGTGAAGACAGGAGCCTCGTACTCGTCGGTGCTGTCGTCGTGGCCGGCGCTGTCCGCATAGGCGGTTCCGCGGGAGTAACCGGCGTCTTCCGAATAGCCGGCGTCGGGCGAGTAACCCGCGTCGGGGGAATAGCCGGGACCGTCCGCATAGGCGCGACGGCGCCTTACGAAGTCGGGGTCGCCATCGAACGCCGGGTCGTCGAACCCGAAGCTCTCGTCGTCGTCGTCCCGAGGGCGCCGGGTGCCCTCGCCTCGAGGCTCGTGCGGCTCAGCTGGACCACCCATGTGGTGATGCTAAGCGACAAGGTTCGTGAAGAACGTGCCGAAGCCCCGGGCAATATCAGCGATCGTGCCTCCGAGTGACTCGAAGACCGATGCCGCCGAGTTCGGGTTGAAGGCGATGAAAAAGATCAAGAACGCGATACCAAGCCAGGTCAGAACCTTCTTGATCATGGCGGGCCTTCTCCTGTGGGTGCGGGTGACGGTCAGCGCCGCGGCAGTACTGACGGTATCAGTTTCGTCGCTCGGTGTGAACAATGTGGCCGAAAAGCCGATTCCGTATCCGCAGGTCAGGGCGCAACTTGCCTAGGCTTTACCCTGCAGGTACGGCGACGGCGCTCCGTACACCAGCTCGGACGGCAGCCCCTCGGAGAGGTCGTGGAGGACGACGTGCTCCGCGAGAAAGTAGCCCGCGCTTGCCGGCCACGCTACCGCATAGAGCCACATTCCTTTCGCCTCACTCACGTACGCGCTGCGATCTTCCGGGGACTTCACACACCACAGTGGAGTGGGATGACCGGCCGCCTTGATCTTGGCGTGCGGTCCAGCGTGGCCGCTGGCCTCGGCGAGCGCGTCGGCGATCAGATGACCTGGGTCGATGCCCGGAATTCCGGCGAATCTGGTACCCAGCCCGACGCCCGGTTGCTCGGCGATGAGCACGACGTCGGCGGCGCCGCCGCCGAGCGGGTCGGGACCGCTGCAGGCGAGTGCGGTGGCCCGAATGCCGAGGCGGTCGTCGCCCGCCCAGCCGACCCCGGTGACCATCCAGCCCTGCGGCAGCGGCCAGGGACACCAGAACGGGGTCTTCTCGGCGGAGGTCGCCTGGCGGCGGAGCATGCTGTCGACGATGTCGGCGCTGATGTGCTCCGCGACGTGAAAGGGCGAGACCTCGCCACAGTTGTCACAGCGCCAGTCGCTGTGCATCAGGTCCGGCTCGCGGACCCGTGCACCGCATCTGGGGCAACTCACTGTGACACCCACGTCTCCTACCGTGCGGCTCCCGGGAGGCCGCGTCAAGCGAATCCGCAGAACCCAGGCCTATCAGCCACATTCACCCGGGCGGGGGGCCTGCGTGCGCGCGTATCCAGGCGTGCATCGCGATGCCGCTGGCCACTCCGGCGTTGATCGAGCGGGTGGATCCGTACTGGGCGATCGAGAACAGCTCGGAACACGCCGCCCGGGCCGGCTCGGACAGCCCCGGGCCCTCCTGACCGAACAACAGCACGCAGCGCCTCGGCAGGGTGCCGGTCTCCATCGGCCGCGAGCCGGGGAGGTTGTCGATCCCGATCACCGGCAGGTCCAGCCCGGCGGCCCAGGCCACGAACTCCTCGATCGTGGGGTGATGCCGTACGTGCTGGTAACGATCGGTGACCATCGCGCCCCGCCGGTTCCACCGCCGGAGCCCGACGATGTGCACCTCGGCAGCGAGAAAAGCGTTCGCGTTGCGCACGACCGTGCCGATGTTGAAGTCGTGCTGCCAGTTCTCGATAGCGACGTGGAAGTCGTGCCGGCGAGTGTCGAGATCGGCGACGACGGCCTCGCGGCGCCAGTAGCGATAGCGGTCGACGACGTTGCGCCGATCACCGTCGGCGAGCAGCTCCGGGTCGTAACGGGGATCGTCGGGCGGGTCGCCGGTCCACGGCCCGACACCAACCTCGGCGGACTCGTCCTCAGCGGCAATCATGGGCGGAGACGCTACCCAGCCGATCCGGCTCGCCCGGCCGCGAGGGCTCGAACCGCCTCAGCGCGCGCTCGAACGGCCTCGACCCATGCCCGGACAGCCGCGGAACATGTGATCTGAGACGCAATGAGCGGCGGGGCCCTCCCCGGCACCCGCCGCCCACGCTCTGTGGGACGTGAGTTTGCCTCACCCTGTGTATCGCTGTGAAGAATACTTCCGTGTGACTCGAGTCATATTTAAGAGAGTTTACCATTACTCTAGGCTAGAACGATCCCTGAGGTCGACGACGGATCGGACGGATGCCTGCTGCCATGTCCGGATTACGGCCCCACAACGGGCGTAACAACTTGCTCCGTAACCGAGAGCACTGTCCTCACTAATAGTTACGATGGGTTGCTCCAACCCCCACGCCGCGTCTCGATTTGGTGCTCCAGAGCACGTGTCGACCGCGCCCGGACCGGGAATTGTGGGTGGACAGGATGGGTTTCACCGCACGAAAGCCAATTTCCCGTGGACGGAGACATCATGGCGACGGTTGCGCTGACCGCTGAGAACTTCGACGAGATCACCGGTAAGGACGGGATCGTTCTCGTCGACTTCTGGGCAAGCTGGTGCGGGCCGTGCGTCCGCTTCGCACCGACCTACGAGCGGTCATCCGAGAAGCACACCGAAATCACGTTCGGCAAGGTCGACACCGAGGCGCAGCAGGCGCTCGCCGCGAAGTTCGACATCCGCTCGATCCCGACGATCATGGCCGTCCGCGACGGCGTCATCGTCTTCTCGCAGCCGGGCGCTCTCCCCGAGTCAGCCCTCGAGAACCTGATCGAGCAGGTCGAGAAGCTTGACATGGACGAGGTACGCCAGCAGCTGGCCGCCCACAGTCACTGAGCACCCTCGTTCTCCCTAGCCAGGCCCGCGAACCGGTTCGGTTCGCGGGCCTTTCCTATCCCCGGCACGCCCGGCCGGCGACACGCTCAAGGGTGACTGGACAACCGGATCGAACATGTGTTCGAATTCTCGCCATGCGATGGTCCAACCTGTCGGCTTTTCCCGACGGCGGCGCGCTCCCGGACAGGGCAGCGCCGACGGCACCACCCCTGCCGTTGGCATTGCCCGACGCCGCTGTCCGCACGTTCGACACCCCCGGCTTCGCCGGCCTGACGTTCTACGAGATCCAGGCGAAAAGCCTGATCAACCGGGTCCCCGGCGCGTCCCGGGTGCCGTTCGAGTGGACCGTCAACCCCTATCGCGGCTGCTCCCACGCCTGCGCCTACTGCCTCTCCGGTGATACGCCGATCCTGATGGCCGACGGCACCCCCCGTCGGCTGGCCGACCTGCGGCCCGGTGACGCCGTGCTGGGCACGATGGGCGCCGGGTCCACCCGCCGCTATGTGCCCACCACGGTGCTCGACCACTGGTCGACCACGAAGGCCGCCTTCCGGGTGACCCTGGCCGACGGCACCCGCCTAGTTTCCAGCGGCGACCACCGCTTCCTCACCGACCGCGGCTGGCGGCACGTCAGCCCCGCCGAGGCCCATCAGCCCGCGCTCGCCATCGGCGACCTGATGTTCGGCGTGGGCCACTTCGCCGAGCCACCCAAGGAGTCCCCCGACTACCAGGCCGGCTTTCTCTGCGGCCTGGTCCGAGGCGACGCGAGCCGGGGCGACGCTGGCCTCGGCCAGACCGGCCGCAGTGGTACCGACGGGGTTCCGGCCCGGGAGGGGGACCCCTGGATTCGCGCCGACGGTTATCGCGACGACGTTCCCCTGCACGAGGCTCTGCGCTGGCCCGAGCTGCCCACCACCGGGTGGTTCCGGGGATTCCTGGCCGGCGCCTTCGGTGCCGTGGGCCGAGCCGACCGGCTGGCGATCAGCTTCACCAGCGGCGACCGGCTCTTCCTTTCCCGAGTGACCGACGCGCTCACCCACCTCGGGCTACCCAGCCGCACCCCGGTGCGGGTGCGCGGCGGCGGCACGGGCACGGTCGAGATCGACCGCGACCTGTGGTCCGCCCTGCGTTTCCGGCATCTGACCGGCGTCGACGACGCCCCGCTCGACGCGTCCGGTGTCGGCGTGCGGGCCGGGCGGCAGCTCGCCGTGGTCGACATCGAGGACCTCGGCCTCACCCTGCCGCTCTTCGACATCTCCACCGGCACGGGCGACTTCATCGCCGACGGCGTCGTGAGCCACAACTGCTTCGCCCGCCACACCCACAGCTACCTCGACCTCGACACCGGTCACGACTTCGACTCGAAGATCGTCGTCAAGGTCAACGCGGGCGAGCTGATACGCCATGAGCTGGCCGCGCCCAAGTGGTCCGGCGCGTCGATCGCGATGGGCACGAACGTCGACGTCTATCAGCGGGCCGAGGGCCGTTACCGGCTGATGCCCAAAATCCTGGCGGCGCTGCGCGACCACGCCAACCCGTTCTCGATCCTCACCAAGGGCACGCTGATCCTGCGCGATCTCGACCTGCTCACCCAGGCTGCCGAGGTGACCCGGGTCGACCTGTCGTTCTCCGTCGGCTTCCTCGACGATCAGGTCTGGCGGGCGGTCGAGGCGGGCACGCCCAGTCCTCGCCGCCGGCTCGACGCGGTCCGGCGGCTGACCGACGCCGGCTTCGCGATCGGCGTCCTGATGGCGCCGATCCTGCCCGGCCTCACCGACACCGACGAGTCGATCGACGAGACGGTCGCGGCGATCGCAGCCGCCGGGGCCACCAGCGTGACGCCGCTCCCGCTGCACCTGCGCCCCGGCGCCCGGGAGTGGTATGCGGCCTGGCTGACCAGTACCCGGCCCGACCTGGCGCCGCGCTATCGCGATCTCTACGGCAACGGGTCCTATCCGCCCCAGGCCTATCAGCGCGAGATCACCGCCCGGGTGCGCATGGCGGCGCGACGCCACGGTCTGCATCGCGCCGAGCCCGGCGAGGCCCGCGCGATCCCTCCCGTCCCCCTCCCTCCCGTGCCCAAGCTTGCGGCGCACCGTCAATTGACACTCCTTTGACAAGGCGTGACTACAGTCGACGGCATGAGGAGTGCACAGCAGATCCTGGCCGAGGCGAGGGTTATCGCGGTGGTCGGCGCGTCGCGCGATCCGTTCAAGCCGGCCCACACGGTTCCGCTGCAGATGCTTCGGCACGGCTGGCGCATCATCCCGGTCAACCCGTTCGCCGACGAGGTATTCGGGGTTCCGACCGTCGCTACCCTGGCCGACATCGACGAGCCGATTGACCTGGTCAACGTCTTCCGGCCGGCGCACGACGCCGTCGAGGTGGTGCGGCAGGCAGTGGCGATCAAGGCGCCCGCGGTCTGGCTGCAGAGCGGAATCTTCTCGGCGATGGCGCGCGCCATCGCCGAGGAGGCCGGCCTCGACTACGTGGAGGACCGCTGCCTGGCCGTCGAACGAGCCGTGGGCGGCCTGACCAAGCTGTCCTGACGGGCTCAAGGCGTTCAGGGGGCGCCGCGACCTGCGGACACGTTCGTGTGCCCGTCGCGATCTTCCCGCGTTCCCGGCTAGTACCATGCCCGGGAACGAGGAGGACTTGTTGACTTATCCGTCCGGCGGAACACCGGATCCCTATCAGCCGACGCAGCCGTATGGGCAGCAGCCCTACGACCCGTATGCGGTCGAGCCGTCGAGCGGTCAGCCCCACGGTGCCCAGCCCGCCGGCGGGCCGCCGCACGCACCGCTCTCCGGCGGAGCACCTTACGAACCGCCCGTCCCGGGACAACCCTACGGTGCGCCCAGCCCTGGACAGCCTTACGGCCCGCCCAGCGGAGCGTCGCCTTACGGGCCGCCCGCCAGTGGGCAGGCGCCTTACGGACCGCCGGTCAGTGGGCAGCCGCCTTACGGACCGCCGGTCAGTGGGCAGCCCTTTGGGCAGCCGGGATACGGGCCGGAGGCTTACCAGCAGCCGTACGGGCAGCCGGGTTACGGGCAGCCGTATCCGCCGATGATGGCCCCGACGAACACGATGGCGATCCTGGCGCTGGTTTTCGCGTTCGTGTTCCCCCCCGCCGGGATCGTGCTGGGCCACCTCGCCAGGAAGCAGATCCGGCAGACCGGTGAGCAGGGCCAAGGGCTTGCCACGGCCGGGCTCTGGGTGGGCTACCTCCACGTCGCGTTCTGGCTGCTGATCTGCGTGTTCTACGCGGTGGCGCTCATCGCGTTCGGCACCGGTTCCGGCACCAGCACCTGATCACCACGCCGCGCCGGTCGGCCGGGCACGTCAAGGCCGACCGCCGCACCGCGAACCCCGAGCACGAGGATCGGGGTTCGCGCGGCGGGGATCAGCGGAACTCGGCCTCGCGGACGCTGTTGCCGCCGTCGACCACGAGCATCTGGCCGGTGATGTAGGAGGCGGCGGGCGAGCAGAGGAACGCGATCGCCGCGGCCACCTCGTCGGGGGCGCCGGGCCGGCCGATCGGCGTACCCAAGCCTTGTTTGATCTCGGTCACGGTGGAGGCGGCCGTGTAGATCGTGCCGGGCGCCACGCAGTTCACGTTTACCCCGTCGGCCACCAGCTCCATCGCGAGCGCCCTGGTCAGGCCGACCACGCCCGCCTTGGCCGCCGCGTACGCCGCCTCGGTCGGCAGCGCGTTGACCGGGCCGGCCGTCGCCGCGAGGTTCACGATCCGGCCCCAGCCGCGCTCCGCCATGCCGCCCTGGAAGGCCCGACTGCACAGGAACGCCGTACTGAGGTTGCGGTCGATCTCGGACTTCCACTCGTCGTAGGTGAGCTGGGAGACCGGCCGCAGCACCTCGGGGCTCGCCCGGCTCGTCAGGCCCGCATTGTTGACCAGCACCTCGACGTCGCCGAGCTGGTCGATGATGGCGTCGGCCAGCGCGCCCACCTCGGCCTCGTCCGTGAGGTCGGCGACGAAACCGGTGATGCCCAGCTCAGCCGCGCGTTCGTGGATGCGCCTCGTCGTCGACACGATCGCCACGCGAGCGCCAAGATCACGCAGCCGACGCGCCGTCGCGTACCCAATCCCGTCGGGACTTCCCGCCCCGGTGACCAAGGCGACCTTGCCGTCCAGCCGCAACGTGACCGGCGCTTCCTGCGTGTCCGCAGCCTCCACTGGACCTCCACCTCAACAGCGACCTCGGGGGAAACCAGAAATGCCGCAGTGGCGCATTCCCCGGGCACATCCTCTCAGCCCGCCTCAACCCAGGCACTCGGAGGTACGCCATTCCCTCTCTTCACTCATGGTCGCGCCCCGGAGGGCTGACCCCGATGGCGGTCGGGCCGGTCAGCGGACGGACCGGCGGTTCGTCGGCGAAGAGCAGCGGTGCCTCGGGGCCGTAGCGCAGGGGGAGTTCGGCCCGGGCCTGGGCCAGGTCCCGGGTGCCGATCTCCACGCCCGCACCGTCGTGGCGGGCGCCGATCGACACGATGCGGATGCCGGTGTGGGTCCAGTAGTCGAGGTCGGCCAGCACCCGGTCGTGCCAGACCTGCAGGTCCACGGCCGAATAGGCGGAGTCGCGCACGACGATGCAGGTGTCCTCGGCCGTCCGCCGGATGAACTCGTCGAAGGCGGCCGACGGCACGCGGTGCACGATCGCGCGGGTGTGCACCTGGTCGACCTCCAGCCCGGCGTAGCTGCGCGGGAACTCGCGTCGCCCGGCCGTATCGATGCGGTCCATCGCCGCCTGGAGCTTGGCCGGGGTCACCGGCATCGCCACTCCTGCCACCGCCATCCGTTCGGGCAGGCGCAGGAGTTCGCAGCCGGCCGTGCTCCAGCCCCCGGTCAGGCCGGGCGTTTCGGCGGGTCGTTCGGCGTCCGTGCGGTCGCAGCCGCCGATCACGAGGATCGCTCCGAGCAGGAAGAGACCGCCGGTTCGCAATCGAGCACCATGCATCGCATTCACCCTCTCTACCTCGCACCGGCCAGTGCCGCCAGGGCGCGAGCCCCGCCAGGTTCAACGAGTGAAAGCCGCGAACAGCGCAGTAGAGGCAGCAGCGGTTCAGTCGGTCAGCGCGGGGTCGACCCGGAAACGGCCGGACCGGGCCGCGCCGAGGATCACGACGGCCACGCCGGCCAGCAGAAGAGCCAGGCCGGGCAAGGCGGCGGTACGGGGTTCCTGGCCCAGCCACAGCCAGGCCAGCAGGGCCGCGCCGGGGACCTCCAGCAGGATCAGCACGCTGACCGTGGTGGCCGAGGTGTGCTCCAGCGCGTAGTTGAACATCGAGTGCCCCAGCAGCTGGGCACCGACGACCAGCGCCAGGATCGCGGCCCACGTGCGGTTGTCGTAGCCGCCCAGGTCGATCCCGGCCGACAGGCAGATCACGAGCAGGATGACCGCGCAAGTGCCATAACAGATCCACGTGTACGTGGTGGTGCTCAGCTCCGACCGGGCCCGCTCCCCCAGGGCCGTGTAGACCGCGGCGAAGACGCCACCGAGAAGGGCCAGGACGTCGGCCAGCACGGCCTGGCCGGAGACGCCGACGTCCGCGCCCGTGGCCCAGGCGGCACCGGCCACGGCCAGCGCGATGCCGGCCCAGCCGGCGGCCGACGGGCGGCGTCCCTGCACGGCCGCGATCAGGCCTTGCCACACCGGCTGGGTGGCGACCAGCGCGGTCGCCGTCGCCACCGAGCCGAGCTGCACGCTCGGCATCCAGGTGGCGAAGTGGGCGGCGAGGGCCAGACCGGCGAGCACGCCGAAGAGCACGGCCCGGCGGGCGGCGCCGAGGATTTCCGAGCGCCGGGGCCCGTACGTGATGGG
>DASRYP010000979.1:0-5712 GCA_035687165.1 Actinoplanes sp.
TGGCCCAGCTCGACGGCAGCGACATCGTCTACGTCGCGCGCGTCGCGGTGCCGAAGATCGTCACGCTCTCGGTCACGATCGGCACCCGCTTCCCGGCGCCGGCCACCTCGATGGGCAAGGTGCTGCTGGCCTCGCTGCCGACCGCCGAGCTCGCCTCGGTGCTGGCCGAGCCGTCGCGGTCGGGCATCGACGCGCGCTGGCAGCCTTCGCCGGACGAGCTCGACGCCTCGCTGCGTGTGGTCCGGGCCAAGGGATGGGCCCTGGCCGACCAGGACCTCGCGCCGGGTATCCGGTCCGTCGCCACGGGCATCCGCGACGGCGACGGCCGGGTGATCGCCGCGCTCAACGTGACGGTGCACGCCGCCGAGACCTCGATCGAGACGCTTGTCGAGGATCACCTGCCCAAGCTGCTGCGCACCGCCGCCGACATCGGCCACGACTGGTCGCTGAGCGCCGCGATGCCCGCGGTCACCGGCTAGGGCCCATTTCGGGGTGCGGGCCGATCCCGCACGGCCCCGGCCGGGTGCCCGGTTCGGCCTCGGCCTCCTCGATCGCCCCGTCGACAGCTTTGATCATCTCGGGCGACGCGGCCTCGGCGAGCTCGTGGGCGATCTTGTGCAGCTGCCGCACCTGTGTCGGCGTCAACCGGTCGAAGACCAGGCGACGAGCTTCCCGTACGTGGGCCGGCGCGGCCGCGATGAGCGCATCCAGGCCCTCCCGGGTGAGCACGGCCTCGATGCACCGGAACTCGTTGACCGTATTGGTGCGGCGCTTCACATAGCCCTGCCGCTCCAGCCGGCTCACGGCGTGCGACAGCCGGGAAAGGGAGCCGCCGGCCAGCATCGCCAGGTTGCTCATCTGCACCGCGTGCTCGTCGGGCTGGGACAGCGAGGACAGGATCGAGTATTCGAAGAAGTTGAGCCCAGAATCGCGCTTGAGCTGGGCGTCGATGGCGGTCGGCACGGCCATGAGCATCGCGATCAAGGTCATCCACGCCGAGCGCTCTTCGGCGTCGAGCCACGGGACGGCCTCGGACGTGTCACTGGTCACCCGGGAAGAATACCGCCGCCCAGGTGTTGAATGTTCAACAGGATGGTGTCACAGTGACGTTGAACATTCAAATCCGTGAGGGAGCAAGTACATGTCCGTTCTTCGTATCGACGCGAGCATCCAGGGACCGGCGTCGGCCTCCAGCGAGCTGGCCGACCTCGCCGAGGCTGAGTGGAGCGCCGTCCGTCCGGGGACCACGTTCGTACGCCGGCACCTCGGCTCCTCGCCCCTGCCCGCGGACGCCTGGGCGACCGTGATCCACGCCAACTACACGCCCGAGGACCAGCGCACCGCCGAGCAGCGTTCCGCGATCGCCCTCTCCCAGCAGCTGATCGCCGAGCTGCGCGACGCCGACGCAGCGATCCTCGCGCTGCCGTTCTACAACTTCGGCGTCTCCCAGCACGTCAAGACCTGGGTCGACCTGGTGCTGGCCGGCGACCCGTCCGAGCGGTTGCTCGAGGGCAAGCCCGCCATCGTGCTCACCACGCGCGGCGGCTCCTACGCGCCCGGCAGCCCCCGCGAGGGCTGGGACCACAACACGGCCTATCTGCGCACCATCGTCCGCGACGTGTGGGGCGCCGACCTGATCCTGGTCGAGCGTGAGTTCACCCTGGCCGGCGTCAACCCCGCACTGGACCAGTTCATCGAGACCGGTCAGCTCATGAAGAAGGCCGCCCACGAGGCCGCCATGCAGGCCGGCCGTACCGTGGCCGCCCGCTGAGATCCGCTTTTCGCGGTTGCGGGGCGGCGAAGCGGAGTGATCCCTGAATAAGATCGCCGCTCATGGAAACCACGTTGGCCGCGGTGTATTGCGAGGGCTGGGAGGCCGGCCTCGTCAACCCGTTCACCCCGGACCAGGCTGAGTCGCGCGACTCCGTCGGCGAGCCGTACAGCGTGGTGCTGCTCGCCGGTGGACGTCCGCACACCGTGCTCGACATCTCGTGGGCCGAGGGCTACTTCGCCGTGACCCGCCTCGACCTCGCCGGTCGAAAGGTCGCCGCCCACGAACTTCGCCGCGCCCCCGAGGGCGATCTCTTCCTGCGCGTGTCGAGCACCGGCGCCGGGCCCGAAGCCGCTCGCCACCGCACCACGTGGCAGATCAGCGGCCGCCGCACCGACTTCATCGAGCCGGCCGGCGACCGCGGCGGCCACTACGACCTCGTCGACGTCGCCCCGCCCCGCCTGCCGATCCCCTCCTTCGGCCGCTGGAAGCCGCTGCTGGACCGCACCGCCCGGGTCCACGCCGAGATCTGCACCGAGGACTATCGCGACGCGTGCGTGATTCCGCGCGAGACCGAAGGCCCGTTCCGGATCACGAACGCCGACACCCACGGCCTTCCGATGGCGACCACCGACGTACGCCCGTGGCACCCGCCCCGCCCGATGCGCCCCCGCCGCCTGGACGCCCTGTTTCGCAACGGCGCCGAACGCTCGGCGGACGAGCGCCGCCTGAGCGTCTCCACCCATCAGGCGGGCAAGCTGAACCTCCCCTCGGGCCGGCTGGTGGCGGCCGACCCCTCCTGGCTCGACGATCAGGAGCCGTTCCTGGCCACGGTCGAGCCTGGCACCTATCCCGTGACGATCAGCCTCGCCACGTTCACCGACGATCCGGAGCACCAGCGCGTCGCGGCCGTCCGCCTGGACGTCACCGACCGCCGCCCGGTTACCTGGGAGCTGGCCCTGCGCGAGGGCCAGGACCCGCTCGATCTGGGATACGGCGAATTCTTCGGCTTCGCGGTGGAGACCGGACGGGCGTGCCTCGTCGACGAGGACAACCTTGCACGTCTCGCGGGCGAGGCCGACGATCTGCAGCTGACCGGCCAGCCCTTCAGGAACCACGCGGACGGCGACCTGATCGCCTGGTCCAGCGGCTGGGGCGACGGCTACTACCCGATCTGGATCGGCCGCGACTTCGCGGGCCGGGCCACCACCTTCGTAGCCGACATGTTGCTCTTATCCTCCGACGGCTGACGCACTCCGTTTCGCCTCCGGCGCCGATCTTGACGCCGTTGAACGTGGGTCTGGTCGGCGCTGGGCGGCGGCTTTGAGTGCCCTAGTGGCCGTTGAAGGCGTCGCGCATGCGGCTGAAGAAGCCGCCCTGCTTGCTCAGTTCGGCTACGTCCTCGCCGCGGGTCTTGGCGAAATCGCGCAGCATGCGTTCCTGGTCGGCGGTGAGCTTGGTCGGGGTCCGCACGTCGAGGTGGACGAAGAGGTCGCCGCGGCCCTGACCGCGCAGATGTGGCACGCCCTTGCCGCGGATGCGCAGCGTGCTCGCCGGCTGGGTGCCCTGCTTGACCTCGATGCCCTCTTCGCTGTCGAGCGTCTTGATCGTGAGGCGGGTGCCGAGCGCGGCGGCGGTCATCGGCAGTGTGACCCGGCAGTGCAGGTCGTCGCCCTTGCGGGAGTAGACGTCGTGCGGGCGTTCGTGGATCTCGACATAGAGGTCGCCGGGGGTGCCGCCGCCGGGGCCGACCTCGCCCTGCTGGGCCAGGCGGATGCGCATGCCGTCCTCGACGCCTGCGGGGATCTTGACGGTGAGCGAGCGGCGGGTGCGGACGCGGCCGTCGCCGGCGCAGGTGGGGCAGGGGTGGGGGATGACCGTGCCGTGGCCCTGGCAGGTGGCGCAGGGGCGGGACGAGACGACCTGGCCGAGGAACGTGCGCTGGACGCTCTGCACCTCGCCGCGGCCGCCGCAGGTCTCGCAGGTGGCCAGGTGGGTGCCGGGCGCGGTGCCGGCTCCGGAGCATTGGGTGCAGAGGACGGCCGTGTCAACGGTGATCGGGGCTTCGACGCCGAACGCGGTCTCGACCAGATCGAGCTCGAGCCGCAGGATCGCGTCGGCGCCGGGACGGGTGCGCGGGCGCGGGCCGCGGGCGTTGCCGCCGGCCGCCGAGCCGAAGAACGCGTCCATGATGTCCTGGAAGCCGACGAACGCGCCGCCCGCGCCGCCCGCACCGCCGGGGCCCATGCCGCCGCCGGGGGCGAGGGGGTCACCGCCGAGGTCGACGATCTGGCGCTTCTGATCGTCGGAGAGAACCTCGTACGCCGCGTTGATGTCTTTGAACTTCTCGTGCGCCTCCGGATCGGGGTTGACGTCCGGGTGATATTGCCGAGCCAGCTTGCGGTAGGCGCGCTTGATCTCGTCGTCGGTGGCTTCCCGGCTCACGCCGAGAATGCCGTAGTAGTCCTTGGCCACGGGCTCCGCAATCCTCGTCAGTTCTGTGCTAGAAGGTCGCCCACGTAGCGTGCCACCGCACGAACGGTCGCGATGGTGCCGGGGTAATCCATCCGGGTGGGACCGAGCACACCGAGCCCACCGACGATCGTCGCCCCTGGGCCATAGCCTGTGCTGACCACCGACGCCGACCGCAGGTTGTCGATCTTGTTCTCGTCACCGATCCGGACCCGGGTGGTGCTCGGTTCCAGATCGCCGATCAGCTTCAGCAGGATGACCTCTTCCTCGAGAGCCTCGAGGACGGGCCGCAGCGTGCCCTGAAAGTCGAGCACGCCCCCACGAGTCAGGTTAGCCGTGCCTGCCAAGGCGAGGCGTTCCTCACTCCGCTCGACGAGTGTCTCGAGCAGAACCGAGGCGAGGCAGGCCATCGTGCCACGGCTGGCGGGCGCGCAGTCGTCGAGGAGGGCCTGCACGAGCGGCGGGGTGTCGACCAGTTTCTGCCCGGCGATCTTCTCGTTGACGCGGCGACGCAGATCAGTCACGTCGTCGGAGGCGATCGGCGCGGGTAGCTCGACCAGCCGCTGCTCGACCCGGCCGGTGTCGGTGATCATCACGAGCATGAGGCGCGTGGTGGAGATCGGCACCAGCTCGAGGTGGCGCACGGACGAGCGGGCCAACGACGGGTATTGCACGACGGCGACCTGGCGAGTCAGCTGGGCGAGCAGGCGCACGGTGCGGTGGACGACGTCGTCGAGGTCGACCGCGCCGATCAGGAAGCGCTCGATGGCCCGACGCTCGGCGGGGGTGAGCGGCTTGACCCTGGACAGCCGGTCGACGAAGAGCCGGTAGCCGGCGTCGGTGGGCACGCGGCCGGCGCTGGTGTGCGGCTGCCGGATGTAACCTTCCTCCTCCAGCACCGCCATGTCGTTACGCACGGTAGCCGGGGAAACGCCCAATTGGTGGCGCTCGACCAACGATTTGGAGCCGACCGGCTCCTGCGTCTCGACGTAATCCTCGACGATCGCCCGCAGCACCTCGAGCTTGCGGTCATCCAAACTCATGACCCCTCCCCCCTCGCTGCCTGGCCCGTCGGCTTGGCACTCTTGCTGATGGAGTGCCAGTCTACGTCGCCACCGGCGGCAACGCGATGATCGTTCGGGCCGTCTCTTCACCGACTCGGCCCGCATGTCGTTCGCGACCCTGTTGAACTGCGGCTCTACCGTGACAGCCATGACTGAACCGCCGCGGCCGCCCGGTGACGACAACCGCAACGACCCCACCCGGCCGTTCGACCCTTATGCGGCTAACGAACCGACTTCGGCTTCGGCACCGCCGCCCCCGCCCGACGGGCCGCCGACCGCCGCCCCCAGCGGCTACGAGCCACCGCCCGACCCGCCGACCGGCTACGGAACTCCGCCGCCGCACTACGGCTACCAGCAACAACGGCCGCCCGGCCACCAGTTCGGTGCCTCCCAGGACGACCGCAC
>DASRYP010000980.1:0-2450 GCA_035687165.1 Actinoplanes sp.
GAGCGTGCGGAGAGCTCGGCCAGCTCGGTCCGGATGGGCGTACGCCGGAGAAGTTGTTTGGTCCCGGCGAGCGCGAGTGGTCCGCCCAGCACGAGGCTGTCGCAGTAACCGCGGACCCGGCCGTCCAGTTCCTCGGCCGGCACCGCCACGGTGACCAGGCCGATCTCGGCCGCCCGCACTCCGTCGAAGATGTCACCGGTGAGATAGAGCTCGGCGGCCGCGCGGGGCGCCAGCCGGGGCAGCACGGTCGCACTGATCACCGCCGGGATGACGCCGAGGCGAACCTCGGCGAAGGCGAACGTGGCCGCACGCGTGCAGACGGCTATGTCGGCGGCGGCGATGAGCCCGAGACCTCCGGCGCGGGCCGGTCCGGCGACGCGCGCGACGATCGGCTTGGGGAACTCCCAGAGCGCGGCGAGCAGGTCGGCGATCATCCCGGCGGGGACGCGGCCGGACTCCCGGGCCGCGGCGGTCTCCTTGAGATCCGCGCCCGAGCAGAAGACAGAGCCGGTGTGCGAGAGGACGACCACCCGTACCGCAGGGTCGGTGAGCGCCTCGCCGAGCGCGTCGAGCAAGTCGTGCATCAGCGGCGTGGACAGGGCGTTGCGGTTCCCGGGACTGTCCAGTGACACGGTAGTCACCCCGGCTTCGGTGGCGGTGCGGACCAGAGCCATGCTACGGAACCTTAGCCGTCTGTTCCGGCGCGGGAATCGAGCCGCGCTGCGGCCCAGTCGCACTCCGGAACGGGGACTGACCGCATGCGTGCACACTTGACTCATGGCCGGCGCTCTTCCCGATGGTGAACCTGTTCCGCTCGACGGGTCTCTTCCCCCCGACGCGACGGCGCACGTCGGAAAAAACGGATTCGCCGTTTATCTGCACGTGCCGTTCTGCGCGAGCCGCTGCGGCTATTGCGACTTCAACACCTACACGGCGAGTGAGCTGGGCGGCGGGGTCAGCCGGGAGACGTACGCCGACACGGTCCTGCAGGAGCTCGACCTCGCCAAGCGGACGATCACCCCGCAACGGGTCGACACGGTCTTCGTCGGGGGCGGCACGCCGACCCTGCTGAGCGCGGACGACCTCGGCCGCATCCTCCAGGGCATCGACGACGCCTGGGGGCTGGCCCCGGGAGCCGAGATCACGACCGAGGCCAACCCCGAGTCGGTGGACCTCGCCTACCTGCGTCGGCTTCACGGGCACGGCTTCAACCGCATTTCGCTCGGAATGCAGTCGGCCGCGCCCACGGTCCTGCGGATCCTCGACCGCAAGCACACGGCGGGCCGCGCTCCCGAGGCCGCGCGGGAAGCTCGCGAGGCCGGCTTCGAGCACGTCAACCTCGATCTGATCTACGGCACCCCGGGAGAGACCGCCGACGACTTCGCCACGTCTCTGCGTTCGGTGATCGACGCCGGGGTCGACCACGTCAGCGCGTACGCCCTGATCGTCGAGGACGGCACCCGGATGGCCGCCCGGATGCGGCGCGGCGAGATCCCCTACCCCTCGGACGACGTCGCCGCCGACCGTTATCTGGCGGCCGAGGCGGCTCTCGGTGAGGCCGGATTCCAGTGGTACGAGGTCTCGAACTGGGCGACCTCCGATGAGGCCCGCTGCCGGCACAACCTGCTCTACTGGACCGGCGCCGACTGGTGGGGGCTCGGGCCGGGCGCGCACAGTCACGTCGGCGGGGTGCGCTGGTGGAACGTCAAGCACCCGGCGGCGTACGGGCAGAGGCTCGCCGAAGGGGTCTCGCCGGGCCAGGGCCGGGAACTGCTCACCGACGAGGACCGGCACGTCGAGGACGTGATGCTGCGGGTGCGGCTGCGCGAGGGCATCGGGCTCGGCCAGGTCGACCCGGTCGGCGCCAAACAGGCTCTGGCCAACGGACTGCTCGACCCCGAGGCGTACGAGCGTGATCGTCTCGTCCTCACCCTGCGTGGTCGCCTGCTCGCCGACGCGGTGATCCGCGACGTGGTGTGACGCGCCGGGGCTCTCGTCCCGGCGCGCAGCGGGTACTACTTGATGAAATTCACGGTCATCGGGTAGTTGTACGGCTCGTTGTTGATGGCCTTCACGCCGGCGACCACACCGAAGATGATGGCGACCAGCGCGGCGAGCGTCATGATCACGAAGCCGATGCCGAGGCAGATGGTGGCCCAGCCGATCAGGCCGACGAGGGCCCAGAGGAGCTGGAAGTTGAGCGCCTTGATCGCCTCGGTCCGCACGACCGGCGACTGGTTGCCCCGGGCGAGCAGGGCGATCAGCGGCGCGATCCACCCGCCGAGCCCGAGGCCGACCAGAATGCCCGCCGGGCCGCCGACCGCCGCCCCCAGCGGCTACGAGCCACCGCCCGACCCGCCGACCGGCTACGGAACTCCGCCGCCGCACTACGGCTACCAGCAACAACGGCCGCCCGGCCACCAGTTCGGTGCCTCCCAGGACGACCGCAC
>DASRYP010000981.1:0-9075 GCA_035687165.1 Actinoplanes sp.
TGGCCGACACGCCCGAGGTGCGCCGGGCGACACGCCGGAGCTTGCGCCGGCACGGCTCGATCATCCTCTCGGTCGCCATGATCCTCACCGGACTGTGGATCATCTCGGGGGCGCAGTTCTTCTGGCCCGCGATCCCGCTGACTTTCCTGGTCATCGGCTGGTTCAAGCACGCCCGCTACCGCCGCTGGCAGTACGACTACAGCCTCGGCCACGGCGTCGCGCCCTGGAACGGGCCTGGCTGGGGCCACCCGCACCGGCTGCACGGTGGAGATCGAGGTTGTTGATCTTCCCTCCCCGCTCTGCGAGAGTGACCGGGTTTGTCCCCGGTGTCCACCGACGGGGGCACCGGGGGAGGGGCAACAAACATGATGGGTCCGTCGCACGCTCTTTCGGGGGCGGCCGTCTGGCTGGCCGGCACCTGGGCCCTGGACCAATTCGCGGGGTATGAGCAGTCGCCGCTCGCGGTGGCCGTGGGCACTCTCGTGTGCGCGGGCGGCGCGCTCCTGCCCGACTTGGACCTGTCCGGCAAGGTGACGCGCAACCAGGGCGGCGCGACCGTCGCCCGGACGTTCGGCGTCTTCTCGCTCTTCGCCGCCGAGGTGATCGAGAAGGTCTCGCTCGGCATCTACACGGCGACCCGGCTCAGCAGGGACCCCCGGCGCAACAACGGGCACCGGACGTTCACGCACACGCTGCCCTTCGCCGCGCTGGTCGGCTGGGGCACCACCTGGCTCGGCGGCCACTACGGCAAGTGGGCCGTGGTCGGCATCGTCTTCTTCATGGCCGGCCTGGCCCTGCGCGGCCTCTTCGACGAGTGGGCGGAACGCGCCGGCTGGGTGATCGTGACCCTGAGCGCGGCGGTCATCGCCTGGTACACGGCGGCCAACCTGCCCGGCGACCGCGGCTACCCGATGCTCGGCTTCGCGGTGGCCGTCGGCTGCGTGGTGCACCTGCTGGGCGACATGATCACCTCGGCCGGCATCCCCATCCTGTGGCCGATCCCCACCGGCCGCCGCCTGTGGCGGATGATCGGCGTCCCGAAGGGCATGGCCGTCAAGGTGGGCGGCAAGGTCGAGACCGTCGTCCTGCGTACCGCGTTCGTCGTGATCTCCCTGCTCGCCATCGCCGGCATCTTCGCCCCCGGCCTGCTCCAGCAGCTGGAATTCGAGGCCTGGGCCGACGGCCGCTAGGACATATCCCGATCGCCCCGAGCCCGCCGGCTCCGCGACGTCCAACCCGGCGGGCGCCGCCGGTCCGCGGTTCCCGCTGATGTACCACGCGGTAGCCAAGAGCACGCCGTACGCCCCATACCTCCGCCGGACGCCGGCGGCATCACCGTTTCGGTTGATGACGAGGGCTGTCCGGCGGAGCATCATTGTCCGGTCCCGATCAAGAAAGTGTGAACCATGTTCCGAACTGTCGACACCGAGGACCGGTCCGCGACCGCGAACGAGATCGCCGCCCTGCTCCGCGCCGAGTACGTGGCCAGTGGCGATCGCGCCTACCTGCACGCGGCCGCCATAGCTTTGAGCAAGACGACCCACGCGGGTCATTCCACCCCGGAGGCCGCGACGAGCCGCTGAACGCCGCAGGCCTCGGCCACGCACGGATCGCGTGGCCCGGTCAGTCGATCTCGTAGGCCAGATTGGGACGCAGCCACCGTTCGACCTCGCCGACCGGCAGGCCGCGCCGGCGGGCGTAGTCGGTGACCTGGTCCTTGGCGATGCGACCGACGGTGAAGTACCGCGACTGCGGGTGCCCGAAGATCAGGCCGCTGACGGCGGCGGCGGGAATCATCGCGAACGACTCGGTCAGCCCGACGCCGATCTCGGCGGTACCCAGCAGCTCGAAGAGCTCTTTCTTCTCGCTGTGGTCGGGGCTCGCCGGGTAGCCCAGCGCGGGCCGGATGCCCCGGAACCGCTCGGCGTGCAGGTCGGCCAGCACGGGCTGCGCGTCGGGTTCGAACCACTCGCGCCGGGCCTGCAGGTGCAGGAACTCGGCGAACGCCTCGGCCAGCCGGTCGGCCAGGGCCTTGACCATGATTGCGCGGTAGTCGTCGTTCTCCGCCTCGTATTTCGCGGCGAGTTCCTCGGCGCCGTGGATCGCGACCGCGAAGCCGCCGAGGTGGTCTTTCTTGTCCACCGGGGCGATGTAGTCGGCCAGGCTGCGGTTGGCCCGGCCGGCCGGCTTCTCGGTCTGCTGGCGCAGCATCGGGAACGTGACCCCGTTCTCCAGCACGATGTCGTCGCCATCGCTGTGCGCGGGCCAGAACGCGTACCGTCCGCGGGCCTCGAACGAACCGTCCACGATGATCTTGTCGAGCAGCTCGTTGGCGTCGTCGAAGAGCTCACGGGCGACCGGCTGCTCCAGGATCGCCGGGTACTTCCCCTTGAGCTCCCAGGCCAGGAAGAGGAACTGCCAGTCGATCATCTCGCGCAGCTGGGCGATCGTCGGGCGGACGTCCCGCACACCGGTGAAGGCCGGCGTGGGCACCTCGTCGAAGTCGACCGTCTCGCGGTTGGCCCGCGCCTTCTCGATCGTGAGCAGCGGCTGGGCGTGCCGGTTGGCGTGCTGTTCGCGCAGCCGCTCCTGGTTGGCGCGGTTCTCGGTGTCGAGCCGCTCGGCACGCCCCGGGTCCATCAGGTCGCTCACGACGCCCACGACGCGCGACGCGTCCAGCACGTGCACGGTCGAGGCTTCGTACGCGGGGGCGATGCGCACGGCCGTGTGCTGCTTGGACGTGGTGGCGCCGCCGATCAGCAGCGGCAGCTTGAGACCGCGGCGCTGCATCTCGGCGCCGACCGCGACCATCTCGTCGAGCGACGGGGTGATCAGACCGGAGAGGCCGATCACGTCGGCGCCCTCGCTGATCGCCGTGTCGAGGATCTTGGCAGCCGGCACCATCACGCCGAGGTCGATCACCTCGTAGTTGTTGCAGCCCAGTACCACGCCGACGATGTTCTTTCCGATGTCGTGGACGTCGCCCTTCACCGTGGCCAGCACGACCTTGCCCTGTCCGCGGGTCGCCTCGACCCGGCCCTCGAGGCGGGCCTTCTCCTTCTCCGCCGCCATGAAGGGCTCGAGGTAGGCCACCGAGCGCTTCATCACCCGGGCGCTCTTGACCACCTGGGGCAGGAACATCTTGCCCGAGCCGAAGAGGTCGCCGACCACCTTCATGCCGTCCATCAGCGGGCCCTCGATCACGTCGAGCGGCCGGGCGTTCTCCTGCCGGGCCTCCTCGGTGTCGGCCTCGATGTAGTCGACGATGCCGTGGACCAGCGCGTACGACAAGCGGGCGGCGACGGGGTTGTCGCGCCACGACAGGTCGACCTCGCGCTGCTTGCCCTTGCCGGTGACCGTGGACGCGTAGGTGACCAGGCGGTCGGTCGCGTCGGGGCGGCGGTCGAAGAGCACGTCCTCCACGAGTTCCAGCAGCTCGGCCGGGATGTCCTCGTAGACGGCGAGCTGACCGGCGTTGACGATGCCCATGTCGAGGCCGGCCTTGACGGCGTAGAACAGGAACGCGGAGTGCATCGCCTCGCGGACCACGTCGTTGCCGCGGAACGAGAACGACAGGTTGGAGATGCCGCCGCTGGTGCGCGCGCCCGGGCAGCGCTCCTTGATCAGCGGGAGGGCCTCGAGGAACGCCTTGGCATAGCCGTTGTGCTCGGCGATGCCGGTGGCGACGGCGAGCACGTTCGGGTCGAAGATGATGTCGCCGGGCGCGAAACCCGCCTGGCCGACCAACAAGTCGTACGCCCGGCCGCAGATGTCGACCTTGCGGTCGCGGGTGTCGGCCTGGCCCTGCTCGTCGAAGGCCATGACCACGACGCCGGCGCCGAAGTCACGGATGCGGCGGGCCTGCGCGAGGAACGACTCCTCGCCCTCCTTGAGGCTGATCGAGTTGACCACACCCTTGCCCTGCACGCACTTGAGCCCGGCCTCGAGCACGGTCCACTTGGAACTGTCGATCATCACCGGGATGCGGGCGACCTCGGGCTCGGTGGCGATCAGGTTGAGGAACGTGGTCATTGCCTGCTCGCTGTCGAGCAGGTCGGCATCCATGTTGACGTCGAGCAGGTTGGCCCCGCCGCGCACCTGGTCGAGCGCGACGGCCACGGCGCCCTGGTAGTCGTCGGCCTCGATGA
This sequence comes from Actinoplanes sp., assembly GCA_035687165.1. Lineage (GTDB taxonomy): Bacteria > Actinomycetota > Actinomycetes > Mycobacteriales > Micromonosporaceae > Actinoplanes. Next base: position 4,149 of record DASRYP010000981.1, read on the forward strand.
GCCGGCGGAACTTGGCCGAGCCGGTGACGTTGGTCCGCTCGCCGATCATCACGAAGCCGGTGTCGGAGCCGATCGCGAACGGCTCGAGCCCGCTGAACCGGGTGGTCTCGGCCGGCGGGTCGATCGTGCGGGGCTGCCCGTTCCGTGCTTCTTTCGCGATCTGCGCGATATGTGCGGGCGTGGTGCCACAACAGCCACCGACGATGTTGACCAGCCCGTCGGTGACGAATTCCTTGATCAGCGCCGCGGTCTGGTCAGGAGTCTCGTCGTAACCGCCGAACGCGTTGGGCAGGCCCGCGTTGGGGTGCGAGGCGACGAAGACGTTCGACAGCCGGGCCAGGTCGGCCACGTGCGGGCGCATCTCGGTCGCGCCGAGCGAGCAGTTCACGCCGACGACCAGCGGCTCGGCCCGCTCGATCGAGCGCCAGAACGCCTCGACGGTCTGGCCGCTGAGCGTGCGGCCGGACAGGTCGACGATCGTCACCGAGATCCAGAGCGGCAGGTCGGGCGCCACCTCGCGGGCCGCGGCGATGGCGGCCTTCGCGTTCAGGGTGTCGAAGATCGTCTCGATGAGCAGCAGGTCGACGCCGCCCTCGGCCAGGGCCGAGATCTGCTCCGCATAGGCCGCCTTGACCTGGTCGAAGGTGACCGCGCGATAGGCCGGGTCGTCGACCTTGGGCGAGAGGGAGAGGGTCACGTTGAGCGGGCCGACCGAGCCGGCGACGAACCTGGTGCCGCCCGCCTCGTCGGCCGCCTGACGGGCCAGTTGCGCCCCGCGAACGTTCATCTCTCGCACCAGCGACTCCAGCCCGTAGTCGGCCTGGGCGATGCTCGTCGCGGTAAACGTGTTGGTGGTGGTGATGTCGGCGCCGGCCGCCAGGTATTGCCGGTGGACGTCGAGGATCACGTCGGGCCTGGTCAGGATGAGCAGGTCCGGGTCGCCGGTGACGTCCTGCGGGTGATCGGGGTCGATCAGGTCACCGCGGTAGTCCTCCGGCGTGAGCTGGGCGCCCTGCAGCATCGTGCCCCAGGCGCCGTCGAGCACGAGGATGCGCTCGCGGAGAAGCCGCTTCAATTCTGAAGTTCTATTCATACCGACCACCTCCGGTTCAACGGAGGCGCCCTTGGTCGGTTTACCCCGAGCGAGCGTGGCGGGCGTCACCCCGTTGCAGCGCCTCTCGCTCGGACCCACCAAGGTACCCGACTTTCACTTCGCATCGGCGTAGTTGCCAACTATTGAGACGTCGAGCGGGAACCGCACGGTGGTGTCGCCGAAGAGCAACCGACCGGCCTGCGACGCGCCCTCGTGCACGGCCGCGATGACCCGGTCGACCTCGTCGGCCGGGCAATGCACGACGACCTCGTCGTGGACGAAGAGCACCATTTCCGCCTTGCTGCCCTGGAGCGCCGTCCGCAGCGTCGCGAGCAGCACGAGCGCCCACTCGGCGGCGGTCGCCTGCACCACGAAGTTGCGGGTGAAGCGCCCCCGCGCCCGCCCCTGGGCACCCCCCGACAGCCCGGAGCCCTCCGGCGGATCGAGACCGAGGTCGCCCTGCGCCCCCGACGGCGGGCAAGTGCGCCCGAGCCAGGACCGGACCAGCCCACCGGACTCCCCCACCCGGGCGGCGTTCTCGACGAACTCGAACGCGATCGGATAGTGCCGGCGCAGCACGGCGAGGGCCGGGATCGCGGCGCCGCCGGTCTGCCCGTACATCGCCCCGAGCAGCGCGATCTTGGCCTTGGCCCGGTCACCGTCGAACGAGTCGGTGGCCAGCGCGGCATAGAGGTCACCGGCGGCGGCTGCGGCAGCCAGCCGTTCGTCACCGGAGATCGCGGCCAGCACCCGGGGCTCAAGCTGACCGGCGTCGGCGACGACGAACCGCCACCCCGGGTCGGCGACGACCGCGCGACGCACAGCCTTGGGGACCTGCAGCGCGCCGCCGCCACGGGTGGCCCAGCGGCCGCTGACGACACCACCCGGAACATACTCGGGCCGGAACCGGCCGTCGGTCACCCACGCGTCGCACCAGGCCCAGCCGTGCGCCGTCCAGATGCGGTAGAGCTCTTTGTATTCGAGCAGGGGCCGCACGGCCGGATGGTCGACGGTGCGCAGCACCCAGGCCCGCGTGCTGGGCACGTCGATGCCGACTCGGGCGAACGCGCGCACCACCTCGGCCGGCGAGTCGGGGTGCAGTCCCCAGGCCCCGAACGCCGCGTTGATCTCGGCGGTCAGCTCGGCCAGCCGCCGCGGCGGCCCCACCGGCTGCGGCGGCCCGAGCAGCTCCCGCATGAGCTGATCGTGCAGGTCGGCCCGCCAGGGCAGCCCCGCGTAGCCCATCTCGGCCCCCACCAGCGCACCCGCCGACTCGGCCGCGACGAGCAGCCGGAAACGGCCCGGATGCTCCGTGCGGGCCAGGCGGGCGACCTGATCGGCGTAGACCTCGCGAACGGCCTCGATCGGGTCGAAGTCGGCGGCCACGGGCGGCGCCGCCGCGCTCTCGAAAAGTGCACCCTGGGCGAAACCAGGCGGCTCGGTCTGCCGCGGTGGCGCATCGGCGGGCACGGGCAAACCGTGCAGCCGGGCCCGGGCGGCGGCGAGCGCCCGGGGCTCGCCCCAGCGCCCGGCGTGCCCCGACAGCAGCGCCTCGGTCAGCTCGAGATCGTGACAGCGCCCGACCCGGACCCCGCTCCGCAGCAGCGTGGGATAAAGATCGGTGGTGGCCGGCCAGACCCAGCGGGGGTGATCGGCGGCTTCCCGTTCGCCGATCGCCCCCGCCAGGTCAACGGCGTGCCGGACCGGCCCGGCCGCCGTGCCGTCGACGCCAAGATCTTGCAGGCGGCCCCCTCGACCGCCCGGATCCGGCACCACCGCTGTCAGCACCCCATCATTCTGCGGCCGGGGTACGACATTTTCCCCGCCGCCCGGCCCGCCGCACGTCGGAGACGAGCCCGCCGCACGTCGGAGACGAGCAAGGAGAAAGATGGCGGCATGACCTACACACTGACCGTGGGGGTGCTGGGCACCGGTATCATGGGCGCCGCGATGGCCCGCAACCTGCTCAGGAGCGGCCACGCCGTAAGAGTCTGGAACCGCAGCACCGATAAAGCGGCGCCGCTGGCGGCCGACGGGGCCGAGGTCGCAGCGAACCCCGCCGAGGCCGTCCGGCACGCCGACGTGGTGCTCACCATGCTCTACGACGGCGACGCCGTACGCGAGGTGATGCGCGAAGCCTTCCCCGCCGTCCAGCAGGACGCCCTCTGGGTGCAGTCGACCACCGTGAGCCTCGACGACGTGGACAGCCTCGGCGCGGAAGCCGCGGAACACGGCCTGGTCTACTACGACGCCCCCGTCCTCGGCACCCGCCAGCCGGCCGAGGCGGGTCAGCTCACCGTGCTCGTGGCCGGTCCGCGGGCCCGCCGCGGCGAGCTGACCCCGATCTTCGACGCGGTCGGCGCCCGTACGGTCTGGCTCGACAACCCCGGCGACGCGACCCGCCTCAAGCTGGTCGCCAACAGCTGGGTCCTGGCCCTGACCCACGCCGGCGCCGAGACGCTGTCGCTGGCCGAGGCCCTCGGCGTCGACCCGGACAAATTCTTCGAGCTCATCGCGGGCGGCCCGCTCGACAACGGCTATCTGCGGGCCAAGACCGGCCTGGTCCGCGACGACAAGCTCAGCCCGGCCAGCTTCGCCGTCGCGACAGCCGAGAAGGACGCCCGCCTGATCGCCGAGGCCGGCCGCCGCCACGGCGTCCGCCTGGACCTGGCCGAGGCCGGCGCGGAACGCTTCCGCCGAGCCGTCGAACAGGGCCACGGCGACAAGGACATGGCCGCCACCTACTACGCCAGCTTCGACAATTGACATCCTCTGCCACCTGAGGCAGGTTCCCCCCGGCGGTCCTGCCGCACGCCGGGTGGTGGCTGCGGCCGACCTACACCCAGGCACCCCTGGAGGAGCGAGTACACCAGCCGCGCCGCGGATCGATTAGCATTGCGGCGTTTCTTGCAGGACGGCGTGAACGAGGCGATATGCGGTGGTTCCGGTTCGGCTCCGGCAAACAGAAGGCCTCCGCGGAGACCGCCCGTCAGCGTGAGCTGGTCGACGACGTCCGCGCCCGCTTCGGCCCGCACCTGCCCGGGTCGTTCCAGCAGCAGGCCAGTGCGGTCGTCCCGGTCCTGACCGGTGCGGATGACGGGGTGCTGGCGGCCGCCGCGATCCTGCGCGAGTTCGCCGACGCCGCCCACGCCGACGTGTGGGCGCAGGCCGGCGAGCTGTCCCGCCGCACCGGCTACGCGTTCACCGTCGACCGGGCGAACTACCGCCCGCTCTGGCGCGACGCCGAGGGCGATCTGCGCTGGCGGCTGTTCGAGCTGCCCGGCGGGCTGCACCCGTACATCCAGGTCAGCGCGGCCGCCGAGGCGGTCGGCGGCCAGGCCAAGCGCCTCGTGCGACTGACCGACCCGTGCCCCGTACTCGGGCATGTCTTCGAGATCGTCGACCTGACCATCGCGGGCTGGGAGTTCGTCCGGGTCCGGCCCGACACCGACGGCGCCGACCTGGCCCACCGGCTGATCGCGGCGGCCCGCGACCTGCGCTCGGCGATGAGTGACGAACCGCCGCTGCCGCAGTGCGTCCGCGAGCTGATGCGCCGCAACAACACCGTCGAGGTGTACGACCCGCACGCGCCGCACGTCGTCGCGGGCTTCAACCCCGGCCAGGAGATGCGGGAAGCGCTGCTGACGTGAGCCCGCCCACGGTTTGCCCGGCGCCCTGAGCGGTCATCCCATTCCCATGACCGACGTGACGCGGGTGGCCGTGCTGGGAACGGGAATCATGGGGTCCGCGATGGCCCGCAACCTGGTCGCCGCCGGGCTGCCCACGACCGTGTGGAATCGTACTTTCGCGCCGACCGTGCCGCTCGCCGAGGCC
>DASRYP010000982.1:0-4850 GCA_035687165.1 Actinoplanes sp.
GGGCGGCACCGACGCCCCGGAGATGATGCCGGTGAGCCAGGACCGGAACCAGTGTACGTCGGTGAAGACGACCGCCTGGTCGTCGTCGTTGCTGCCGCTGACTGTGCCGGCAATCGTCCATTCGTCGCCGGTCCGGACGAGTGCGGGACCGCCGGAGTCCATGTCGGTCGCTGCGACGCTGCCGTCTTCGGCGCCGACGCACAGCTCCCGCTCGCTGTTGATGCCGCTGCGCTCGCATATCGCGGCCGGCTGGATCACGGTGTCTGCCTCCCGCAGATGATCCGGGTAACACTGTGACTGCGGTTGGCTACACGTCACTCCCCAGCCGACGATCCGGGTGGGCGCCCCGTCGGCCGGGCGTTGCGCCGGCAATGCGATCGGCTTTGCCTGCAGTGGGGCAGCAAGGTGCAGCAGCGCGATGTCACCGTCGGCGACGGGCCTGGTGGAGTAGGAGTAGAACTTGTCGACCTCGGCCACCTCACCACCAGACGTGGTGCTGAGCGAGCCGACACGCACCCGCCAGTCACGCGGCGTGCCGGTCTGGGCGCCGCTGGGGTTGCGGGCGCAGTGACCGGCGGTCACCACCCATTGCGGTGCGACTAGCGTGACACCGCAGACATGACCGTCGGCGCGGGGCGAGTCGGGGCGTTGCAGTGATCCGAGGAACGGGTAGGGCTGTGGTGATTCCAGGCCGCCGCGGATGGCCGTGGCGGGGGTCGCGATCGCGACCCCCGCCATGACGGACAGGCCCGCGGCGAGGAGGAATGGTCGAATTCGCATGGCCCGGAGTCTTTCGATGCGATGTGCGCGTCGTGTCCGGTTCAGGTTACGAGGCCGCACCGATTGTGGCGCGGTGGCGTCCCGTGGTGAGACGCGTGAGGCATCGTCGTTTCGGGTGTCCGCCGGACCGTCCAAGTGCTGGACGAGCAGGTGCGGCGCGCGGTTGCGAGAATGATGGGCATGCCAAGGGTGCTGTTGATCGAGGACGACGAAGGTGTCCGCGAGGGCCTACGGATTGCCTTGAGTCACCAGGGACATGCGGTGGACGCCACCGGCACCGGGGAAGACGGCCTTGCTCTCCTCACCACCCGTGGGACAGCCGCGGTCGACGTCGTCGTGCTGGACCTGATGCTTCCCGGAATGGACGGATTCGAAGTATGCCGGCGGATCCGTGCCATGGGCGATCTGCCGATCATCATGCTGACCGCCCGCGGCGACGACATCGATGTGGTCGCCGGGCTTGAGGCTGGGGCCGATGATTACATGGTCAAACCCGCGCGGGCCCGGGTGCTCGAGGCCCGCATCCGTGCCGTGCTGCGCCGTGTCAGGAGCGACCAGGTGCCGTCCGGCGCGGCGCGGACGGCGGTGGAACGCCAGGGTGACCTGTGCATCGATCGGCACGCGCTGGCGGTGACCAAGCGCGGTCAGCCGGTTGGCTTGGCGCCTACTGAACTGCGGCTGTTGCTCGAGTTGTCCGCGTCACCGGGACGGGTGCTCAGCCGCCAGCAGTTGCTCGAGTCGGTCTGGGACCAAGGCTATCTCGGCGACTCGCGGTTGGTCGACGCGTGCGTTCAGCGGCTGCGTTCGAAGATCGAGGACGACCCGGCCGTCCCGACGCATGTGCAGACCGTACGCGGGTTCGGTTACCGTTTCGGACCGCTATGAGGAGCTGGTTGACGCTGGGCCTGCACGCACGTCTTCTGCTGGCGTTCGCGTTGCTGAACGTCGTGATAGCCACCGCGGTTGCCGGGATCGGCTACGTCCGGGCGCGTGACGCCATTGTGCAGCGGGCGCAGGACAACGCCGTCATCGAGACAGCCAATCGGATGGAGAAGCTGTTCCCTCTAGCCACCCGAACTCCGGATAACGCTGCCTTGATGGCGATCGCGGGTGAGGTCTCCGGCCGTGAAGGGAGCGGGTTCGCTGAGAGCGGTGGCCGCACCGCCGGCACTCTGCGCCCCGACGTGGTGACGACGCGGTTGCGAGCAGAGGTGGCCACGGGCCGGATCGCCTGGCAGCGCTTGTCCGTCGGAAACGCGACACAGTTGCTGATCGGCAGTCAGCTGTTGCTGGTCGATGAAGCGTCGCGGGACGTCTCGCCGTCCGGTATCGAGGTGTACGTGCTGCGGCCACTCGACGACGAGATCGAGGTCGTCGACAGCCTCGCCTGGGACGCCTGGCTGACTGGCGGCGCCGGACTGATGTTGGCGATGCTCCTCGCGCTGGTCGCCGCCCGGAGCGTGCTGGTTCCGGTCCGGCGGCTCCGGGTAGCCGCCCAACGATTCGGTGACGGCGACCTGGATACCCGGCTCAGCGTGCGGGGCCGCGACGAACTGGCGACCGTGGCCGAGACGTTCAACCGCACCGCGGAGTCGTTGCAGCGGCACGTCGCGGAGCTGCGCAGGATGGAGGCCGACGCCCGGCGGTTCGTGGCGGACGTGTCCCACGAACTACGCACCCCGCTGGCCGCGATGACCGCCGTCACCGACCTGCTCGACGACGAGGTCGCCACCCTTCCTCCGCTCGCCGGTCAAGCGGTGAGTCTGGTCATCGGTGAGACTCAGAAGCTGACCAGGTTGGTAAACGATCTCATCGAGGTGACGCGATTCGATGCCGGCGCGGCCGGCCTAGCCTTGGATGAGGTCGACGTCGCCGAGGCCCTTCGCGCCATCCTGCTCGTCCGCGGCTTCACTGACGAAGTGACGGCCGACCTGGTCGAGGGCCTGCGCGCCCAACTCGATCCGCGCAGGCTCGACGTGATTGTGGCCAACCTGGTCGGCAACGCCTTGCGACACGGGGAACCGCCGGTCACGATCAGATTGACCGGTGGCCCAGGAGGCCTCGTCATTGAGGTCACCGACTCCGGTCCCGGGCTTGACCGGAAGGTGCTGCCGCACGTGTTCGACAGGTTCTTCAAAGCCGGCCCGGCCCGTGGTCGCTCAGAGGGCAGCGGCCTCGGCCTCGCGATCGCGTGGGAGAACGCACGACTGCACAGGGGCACCCTGGTCGCGGCAAATTGTCCGGACGGCGGCGCGTCGTTCACATTGCAGCTTCCCCTCAGCCCGGGCGACGCTCGATGAGCCAGCTGCTCGGGGTGGTGGTCACCGTGCTCGTCGCTGTCTCGGTCGCGGGCTGCGGGGTTCGGCCCAGCGGCGTGGTCGTGGGGGTCGAAGCGCCGAGTGGCTCGCTCGCCGACGTCGGCCGGTCGCTGTTCTTCCTCGCCGGGAACTCGCTGGTCGAGGTTCACCGTCCCGCCGCGACCGTGTCCACCTCCGACGTGGTGGTCCTGCTGGCCGATGGCCCGGATAGCGGCGAGCGTATGCACGGGCTGAGCACGGCCGTGCCCAGGTCGGCAGCGCCGTCCTCGGTCGAGGTGTCTTCCCTCGGCGCGGAGGTGTTTGTCGCAATCGCCGCCGATCTGTTGTCTCGGCCCGCGGTCGAGCAGATCGTGTGCACGGTGCAGGCGCAGCTGGGCCCGCCGGCGCGCGTCGTGACGATCCGTGGGGGAGGCCGCACGTTGCCCGAACGAACCTGCGCCGCCTGAGGCCAGGCCCAAGCCGACGTTCACCAAGCGGACCACCGACGCGCCTGACCGGGGCAGTGCAACCTGCACCGTGGCTCATTCGTCTGTGAGGGCATGATCCTCTTTCCCCAAGGGCGGACCGTGTCCCGCGGGCTCACGGCCCTTTTGCTGATGGCCGCCGGAACGGTGGCCGGCACGCCCGCAGCATCGGCCACGAGCCCACCGACCACCGCGCACCAGAGCAGCGCCCGGGACCAGCGCCGCTACACCGTCACGCTGATCACCGGAGATCGAGTTACCGTGGGCAGCGCCGATGCCACCACCGGGTCGGTACAGGCCGGCCCGGGGCGGGCGCACATGTCGTTCGCCCTGTCGTCCGCCGGCGGACACCTCCGGGTCATCCCCGCCGACGCCGCCTCGCTGATCCGGTCGGATCAGGTCGACCAGCGGCTGTTCGACGTCACGGAGCTGATCTCGCTCGGATACGACGATGCCAGACGGTCGACCGTGCCGCTGGTCATACGTTCCGGAACGGGCAGTGCCGCCGGCGCGATGCGTACCACGGTGACCAGCGGGGGAGCTCAAAGGACCCGCGAGCTCAAGGCCGTGCGCGGCGCCGCGGTGACCGCGCCGAAGCGACGCATCGGTTCACTGTGGACCTCGATGACCAGTCGGAGAAGCGCCCGCATCTCGGTCTTGCGTGGTGGGGTGCAGCACGTCTGGCTCGACGGCAGGGTGCAGCCCACGCTCGACCGGAGCGTCCCGCAGATCGGTGCGCCGACCGCCTGGGAGATGGGCTACCAGGGTGAGGGTATGAGCGTCGCCGTGCTCGACGGCGGCGTCGACGCCACCCACCCGGATCTCACGGGACGCGTCCTCTCGGCCAACTTCACCACCGAGGACGACATCGACCATATCGGCCACGGCACCCACGTTGCCTCCACGATCGCCGGGAGCGGTGCGGCCTCCGGTGGAAAGTACAAGGGCGTCGCGCCGAAGGCCTCGATCCTCTCCGGCAAAGTCTGTGGAGTCCAGGGCTGCCTGCAGTCCGACGTCCTGGCCGGGATGCAATGGGCCGCTGTCGACAAGCACGCCCGGGTGATCAACATGAGCATCGGCGGCGATGACTTCTCCGGTACCGATCCCCTGGAGGAAGCCGTCGACACACTGACGGCGCAGACCGGGGCGCTCTTCGTCATCGCGGCCGGTAACGCGGGTGCGCAGGGCACCATCGCATCGCCCGGTAACGCAGCCTCGGCCCTGACGGTCGGCGCGGTCGACAAGTCGAACGCGCTCGCTCCGTTCTCCAGCCGAGGGCCACGCAACG
>DASRYP010000983.1:0-6801 GCA_035687165.1 Actinoplanes sp.
CCCGGTGGGCTGGACAGTGACGATCATTATGGCTGGCCTTCAGTCCGGTCAGGGGTGGGTGGCGGGATGGAACGGAACTCCGTCGTGCAGAACCGTGCTGATCAGGGGAACGCCTGGCCGGTAGGCCAGGTGAATGTGGGACGGCGCGTCGAGCACGGTCAGGTCGGCGCGCGCGCCCGGCCGCAGCCGTCCGATGTCGTCGCGGCGTAACGCCCGCGCGCCGCCGGCCGTCGCCGCGTGCACGGCCTCGGCCGGGGTCATCCGCATCTCCCGGACGGCGAGCGCGACGCAGAAAGGCATCGAGGACGTGTACGACGAACCGGGATTGCAGTCCGTGGCGAGCGCGACAGTCACACCGGCGTCGATCAGCCGGCGTGCGTCGGGATAGGGCGAGCGGGTCGAGAACTCGGCGCCGGGCAGCAGCGTGGCCACGGTTCGCGAACCGGCGAGCGCGGCGACGTCGGCGTCGGTCAGGTGCGTGCAGTGGTCGGCGCTGGCCGCGTCGAACTCCACGGCGAGGCGCGCACCCGGGCCCGCGACCAGCTGGTTCGCGTGCACGCGCAGGCCCAGGCCACGCTCGGCGCCGGCCTGGAGGATCGCCCGCGTCTGCTCCTCGTCGAAAGCGCCACGATCGCAGAAGACATCGACCCATTTCGCGTACGGGGCACAGGCGTCGAGCATCTCGCCGCGCACCAGATCGACGTACCCGTCCGGGTCGTACCCGGCCGGTACCACGTGCGCGCCGAGGAAGGTCGTCTCGTCGCTCAGCTCGCGGGCGAGCCGCAGCGACCGGGCCTCGTCGGCGACGTTCAGTCCGTAACCGCTCTTGATCTCGATGGTCGTGGTGCCCTGCCGGCCCGCCTCGGCCACCAGCCGTTGCGCGTTGCGGCGCAGATCGTCGTCGCTCGCCGCCCGGGTCGCGGCGACCGTGGTGCGGATGCCGCCACCGGTGTAGGGCTCGCCGGCCATCCGCGCCGCGAACTCGGGTGCCCGATCCCCGGCGAAGATCAGGTGGGCGTGACTGTCCACAAAGCCCGGAAGCACCGCCGCGCCACCGGCGTCGATCCTGGCGTCCGCCGCCGGCGCTTGCGCGGTCGGCCCGATCCAGGCGATCCGCTCCCCCTCGATCACCACCGCGACGCCGTGGCGCAGCCCGAGCAGGCCGACCCCCTCGCCTTCGTCGTTCGTGACGAGTTCGCCGATATTGTCGATCACCAGACTCATGCGGCTGCCTTTTCGATTCGCGCACCGACCGAGGATCCGGCGCCGGCCGGGAAGCCCCCACCGGCCGGGGAGTCGGTTCTGGCCGGGGAGTCGGTTCCCGCCTCGGATCCGGCTCCGGTAAGCGCGGCGATCGTCGTGGCCAGCTCGCGCGGGACGTCGATGCTGGTGTGGCGGCCGTTCGCGACGATCATGCGGCCGTCGGCGACGACGTGCGTGACGTCGGCCGCGGTCGCCGCGAGTACCGCCTGCGCCGGGTCGACCCCGGCGGTGCGCATGCTGTCGAGCCGCACGCAGACCAGATCGGCCCGTTTGCCCACGGCTATCGCACCGGCGTCGCGCCAGCCGATCGCCTCGTGGTCGGCGGCCGCCGCGATCAACTCGGCGGGGGTGAAGCGGCCGCGCCGCTCGGTGGTCAGCCGGTCGTTCATCTCCAGGCCGCGCAGTTCCTCGAACGGGTCGATCACCGCGTGGCTGTCACTTCCCAGGCTCAGCCGTGCACCCGCGTCGGCCAGGCGCCGGGCGGGACCGATGCCGTCCGCGAGGTCGCGCTCGGTGGTCGGGCAGAAGCACACGTGGTGACCGCCAAGGATGTCGATGTCGCGGTCGGTAAGGTGGGTGGCGTGCACGGCGACCGTGTCCTCGCGCCAGACCCCGTGCCGTTGCAGCAGTTCCGCGGGCGTACAGCCGTACGCCGCAAGGGTCTGCTCGTTCTCGGCCCGCTGCTCGGAGAGGTGAACGTGCACCGGCAGGCCCGCGGTGCGATCGGCGAACTCGGCCAGGGCCGCCGCGGGGACGGCCCGGACCGAATGCAGGGCCGCCCCGATCCTGACGTGCGGCGCGGCTTTCAAGCCGGCGACGCGTGCGGACCACCCGTCCAGGTCGCCGTCACCGAAGCGGCGCTGCACGCCCTCCAGCGGCTTACCATCCACAGTGGCCGTCAGGTAGAGCGTGTCCAACAGCGTGAGGCGAATGCCCGCGTCGGCAGCCGCCTGGATCAGGGCGTGGCCCATCGCGTTCGGGTCGCCATAGGGCACGCCGTCGGGGCCGTGGTGCAGGTAGTGGAACTCGCCGACCGCCGTGACCCCGGCCAGGGCCATCTCGGCGAAGACCGCCCTGGCCAGATGGTGATAGCTGTCGGGATCCAGCCGGCCCGCGACGGAGTACATCAGGTCTCGCCAGGTCCAGAAACTGCCGCCGCCCGCGTGCGTGCGGCCGCGCAGAGCCCGGTGAAAGGCGTGCGAATGGGCGTTGGCGAAACCGGGCAGCACCAGGCCCGGCAGGGGGATCGCCCCCGAGCCGGCCGCGTCGGCGGTGATCGCGGTGAGCACCCCGTCGGCGACCTCCACTCGCACATTTCGGGCGATCCGGCCGCCGGTCCACGCGTACTCGGCGAAGTAGACCGTCATGTGAAGTCGCCCAGCACCCGAGCGAGCGCCGTGATGCCGGCCACGCAGTCCTCCTCCTCGGCGTGCTCGGCCGGGGAGTGCGAGACGCCCGTCGGGTTGCGCACGAAGAGCATCGCCGTCGGCACGTGCGACGACAGCACGCCCGCGTCGTGCCCGGCCCCCGTCGGCAGGATCGGAACCCCACCCAGCAGGGCGGCGATCCGCTCGGCCAGCGACTTCTCGAACGTCACCTCGGCACTGAACGACTCGGACGTCACCGCCACCTCGACGCCGTCCCGGCCCGCCCGGTCGTGCGCCCGCTTCACCACGGCCTCGACCAGCGAGTCCAGCGTGGCGGTCTCGGCCGCGCGCGCGTCGAGCCAGCCGCGCACCAGCGACGGGATCGCGTTGGTGGCGTTCGGTTCCACCTCGACCCGGGCCATCGTGGCGTGCGCCCCGGAGAGCCGCGCTTCCTTGTTCGCGGCCAGCACCGTGTACGCGAACGTCAGCATCGGATCGCGCCGGTCGGCCATCCGCGTCGTGCCCGCGTGGTCGCCGTGCCCGGTGAAGTCGAACCGCCAGCGCCCGTGCGGCCAGATCGCGCTCGCCACCCCGACCGGCACGTCGAGGGCGCGTCCCTGCTCGATGTGCAGCTCGACCAGCGAGCCGATGCGGCTGGTCAGCCCGGGCAGCCGACCCGCGGGCGTGCCGCCGAGCGCCTCGCCGAACGTGATGCCCTCGCGGTCCTTCAGCGCGGCGGCCTGTTCCGGCTCGATCGCCCCGCTCAGAAGGCGAGACCCCAGGCACGGTACGCCGAACCGGCCGCCCTCCTCCTCGACGAAGGCGACCACGGCGATCGGCCGTCGCGGCACGTGCCCACGGCGACGCAGCTCGTCAACCGCGAGGAAGCCGCTGACGATGCCGAGCGGCCCGTCGTAGCCGCCGCCGTGCGGCACCGAGTCGAAGTGCGAGCCGGTGAGCACCGCGTCCTGGCCCCACTGGTCGCCCCACCAGGCGAACAGGTTGCCGTTGCCGTCGTCGGTGACCGGCATGTCGCGGCGCGCGGCCTGGTTGCGGAACCAGTCGCGCAGCACGAGCTCGGGCTGCTCGAACGCGTACCGGATGTAACCGTTCCGCACCCGCCCGATCGGCGCGATGGCAGACCAGAGCTCGGCGAAGGTGGCGCTCATCGAGCGTCCCGCATCGGGATGTGCACCCCGGCGGCGGCCTGCGACTCGTAGCCCGCGTCGACGTGCCGGATCACGCCCGTACCCGGGTCGTTGGTCAGCACCCGCTCGATCTTCTGCCCGGCCAGCGGCGTCCCGTCGGCGACGCAGACCTGCCCGGCGTGGATCGAGCGGCCGATGCCCACGCCCCCGCCGTGGTGGATCGACACCCAGCTCGCGCCGCTGGCCGTGTTGAGCAGCGCGTTCAGCAGCGGCCAATCGGCGATCGCGTCGGAGCCGTCGAGCATCGATTCGGTCTCCCGGTAGGGCGAGGCGACCGAACCGGAGTCGAGGTGGTCGCGGCCGATCACGACGGGCGCCTTGAGCTCGCCGCTCGCCACCATGTCGTTGAAGCGGACACCGGCCTTGTCCCGTTCGCCGTACCCCAGCCAGCAGATGCGCGCGGGCAGCCCCTGGAACGCGACCCGGTCCTGGGCCAGTCGGATCCAGCGGGCCAGCGACTCGTTCTCGGGGAAGAGCTCGAGCACGGCCTTGTCGGTCGCCGCGATGTCGGCCGGATCACCCGAGAGCGCGGCCCAGCGGAACGGGCCCTTACCTTCGGCGAAGAGCGGCCGGATGTACGCCGGGACGAAGCCCGGGAACGCGAAGGCGCGCTGGTAGCCCGCGAGCTGGGCCTCCCCGCGGATCGAGTTGCCGTAGTCGAAGACCTCGGCCCCCGCGTCCAGGAACCCGACCATCGCGGCAACCTGCTTGGCCATGCTGCCGCGGGCGCGCTCGGTGAACTCCTCGGGCTTCGTGCGGGCGTACTCCCGGGCCTCGTCCAGCTCGACGCCGACCGGCACGTAGGAGAGCGGGTCGTGGGCGCTGGTCTGATCGGTGACGATGTCGACCTCGACGCCCCGGGTGAGGATCTCGCCGAAGACGAGGGCGGCGTTGCCGACGACCCCGATCGAGACGGCGCGCTTCTCGGCCTTGGCCCGTTCGGCCCGGGCGATCGCGTCGTCCAGGTTGTCGGCGATCTCGTCGAGGTAGCGCGTCTCGACCCGGCGGCGCAGGCGCGTGGGGTCGACGTCGACGATCAGGCAGACGCCGCCGTTCATCGTCACCGCGAGCGGCTGCGCGCCGCCCATGCCGCCACAGCCACCGGTCAGGGTCAGCGTGCCGGCGAGTGTGCCGTTGAACCGCTTGGCAGCGACGGCGGCGAAGGTCTCGTACGTGCCCTGCAGGATCCCCTGGGTGCCGATGTAGATCCACGAGCCCGCGGTCATCTGCCCGTACATGGTCAGCCCGAGGTTCTCGAGCCGGCGGAACTCGGGCCAGGTGGCCCAATCGCCGACGAGGTTCGAGTTGGCGATCAGCACCCGCGGTGCCCACTCGTGCGTGCGGAACACGCCGACCGGCCGCCCCGACTGCACCAGCAGCGTCTCGTCGCCGTCCAGCTCGTCGAGCTCACGCACGATCGCGTGGAACGACGGCCAGTCCCGCGCGGCCCGCCCCGTGCCGCCGTAGACGACGAGGTCCTCGGGCCGCTCGGCCACGTCCGGGTCGAGGTTGTTCATCAACATCCGCTTGGCGGCCTCCTGCGGCCAGCCCTTAGCGGTGTACGCCGCACCGCGCGGTGCCCGGATCTCCGACATGTCGCCCTTCCTCACGCTTGAAAAATATGCCGGCGGGAGGCCGTGGCCTCGAACGCCTCCAGCCGGCGCTGCACCGTGACCGGTTCGGCGTCACACATCGCCTGCAGCAGCACCATCGCCATCGCCATCGGCCCGGTATGCAGGTCGAACACCAGCCGCGTGCCGACCGCGGCGGGCAGCACGACGTCAGCATGCTCGGCCACCGGGCTGACTGCCGAATCGGTGATCGCGACCACCGCGTACCCGATCGCCTTGGCCTCTCGCAGTGCCTCGAGCGCCTCGCGCGGATAACGCGGCAGGACCATCGCCAGCAGCGCACCGGCTCCCGCCGCCCGGGCCTGATCGAGCCGGTCGAGCAGACCGGTCCCCCCGCCATCGAGTACCCGCACATCCGGGTGGACCTTCCCGGCAAAATATCCGAAGTATCCGGCCAGGGGCGCCGCCGACCGTAGCCCCAGCACTACCAGGGGCCGGCTTTCGACCAGCAGCTCAGCCCCCCGGCGTACGTCGTCGAGCCGCTCGAGCTGATCGCAGAGCCGACCGAGATGCTCCGCCTCGGCCGCGACCGCCGCCTGCATGGCGTTGTGGTCCTGCCCCCGATCCCCCTCGGCGCCGTCGGTCAACTCCCGCAACACCCGCCGCAGAGCCGGATAGCCCTCGTGCCCGAGCGCGATGGCGAAACGGGTCACCGAGGGCTGACTGACCCCGGCCAGATCGGCGACCTCGGCCGCGGAGAGGTAGGCGGCCTTACCCGCATGCTCCACCAGGCAGTGCGCGATGCGGCGCTGGGTCGGCGTCAACCGAGCCCCGGCGAACAGGTCCAGAACCCGCTCGCCCACCCTGACCACTCCGTCATTCACGCACTCAGACTATGCATGAGATCTTTCAGCGCGCTAGGGCCCTCGCTCGTTGGTGACCAAGTACGAACGACACAGCCCACGGGCATATGACGTGCGGACCAACCATCACCGACGTCGACTGGACGCAACTTCTGATCGCCCGCGGAGAACTACTCGCTCCTCAAGAGCAGCTGATTGCCGCATCCCGGTTGCAGGAGACCGCGACCGTGGCCGCGCCGACCAGCCGAGCGTGCCGCAAAGCCCCGATGACGTACGGGGTCCGGGCGCTCACCGCTAAGCCGACGACGACATCACGCTCGGTGAGATCGGCCTCATCCAGTTCACGTACAGCCAGGTGTTCGACCACGATCCGCACGCCGGCCGGGCTCAAGGTCGGTCGCCGCGCCGCCGAACTCGCCACCGGCCGAGAGTCCCTGCACGACGCGGACCAGAGTCAGGATGATCGGTGCGGCCAGACCGATCGAGGCGTACGTCGGGAGCAGGCCGAACTAGTCGGTCACCTCACGAG
>DASRYP010000984.1:0-4040 GCA_035687165.1 Actinoplanes sp.
CCGACGTGGACGCGGTCGAGGCGCACGGCACCGGCACCGGCCTCGGCGATCCGATCGAGGCCGGCGCGCTGCGGGCGGTCTACGGCCGGGACCGCACCGAGCCGCTCTGGCTCGGCTCGGTCAAGTCCAACATCGGGCACACCCAGGCCGCGGCCGGGCTGGCCGGGCTGGTCAAGGTAATGCTCGCGCTGCGGCACGGCGAGCTGCCCCGCACCCTGCACTCCGCCACGCCCACCGCGCGGGTCACCTGGACGGGCATCCGGCTGCTCACCGAGCACATCCCGTGGCCCGCGACCGGCCGCCCGCGCCGGGCCGGCGTCTCGGCGTTCGGCGTGAGCGGCACCAACGCGCACGTCATCCTCGAGCAGGCGCCCGACCCGGAACCCGCGGCCGAGCCGGCGGACCCACCGGCCCCGCTCGACGGACCGGTCCTGGTCCCGCTCTCGGCGGCCGACCCGGGCGCCCTGCGCGACCGCGCCGCCGCGCTGCTGGGCCTGGACGCCCCCCTGCACCCGCTGGCCCGCGACCTCGCCACCACCCGGGCCCACCTGCGGGAGCGGGCGGTCGTGGTGGCGGCCGACCGGGACGAGCTGCGAGCCGGGCTGCGGGCCGTCCGCGACGGCGAGTACCCGACGGCGGCGCACTCCGGGCGTCCGCGCACCGCCTTCCTCTTCCCCGGACAGGGCACGCAGCGGGCCGGCGCCGGCCGCGGGCTGTACGACCGCTTCCCCGCCTTCGCCGAGGCGTTCGACGAGATCGCCGAGCACAGCGGGCTGCCGCTGCACGAGCTGGCGTTCGGGGCCGACGCCGACCGGCTCGGGCGCACCGAGTTCACCCAACCGGCCCTGTTCGCCGTCGAGGTGGCGCTGTTCCGGCTGCTGCACTCCTGGGGCGTCGGACCGGACCTGCTGATCGGCCACTCGATCGGCGAGTTGGCCGCCCTGCACGTGGCCGGCGGCCTGGGCGTGGCCGACGCGACCCGCTTCGCCGTCGCCCGCGGCGCCCTGATGCAGCAGCTGCCGCCCGGCGGGGCGATGGTCGCCGTCGAGGCCACCGCCGACGAGGCCGGCCCGCTGCTGGGCGACGGCGTCGGCCTGGCCGCGGTGAACGGTCCCCGATCGGTCGTGCTCTCCGGCGACGAGCCGGCCGTGCTCGCCGCCGCGGCCAGCCTCGCCGCCCGGGGCCGCCGCACCCGCCGCCTGGCCGTGTCGCACGCCTTCCACTCGCCGCGGATGGAGCCAATCGCCGGCCCGCTGCGCGAGATCGCGCGCTCCCTGACCTTCAGCACGCCGCGGCTGCCGATCGTGGCGACCGGCCCCGGCATCGACCTGACCGACCCCGAATACTGGGTCTGGCAGGCGATCGGCACCGTCCACTTCGCCACCGGCCTGCACCGCCTGGGCGAGGCCGGGGTGACCGCCGTGGCCGAGCTGGGCCCGGGCGGGGTACTCACCGCGCTGGCCGGGGACGCGCTGTCGCTCGCGGCCAACACGCCGACCCTGCGCGACGGCGCCGACGAGACCCGCGCGCTGCTCACCGCCGTCGGCACCCTCTACCGGGCCGGCGTCCCAGTCACCTGGCCGGCCCTGTACGCGCCGGTGACCGGCCCCCGCGTCGAGCTGCCGACCTACCCCTACCAGCGCCGGCGGTTCTGGCCCGCAGCTGCGCCCGGCCGCCCCGGTACCCTCCGCTACCGCATCGAGTGGCGGGAGGTCGCGCCGGTCCCGGCGACCGTCACCGGCCGCTGGCTGATCGTGCCCCCGGAGGCGGCCGACCACTTCGTCCCCGCCCTGGCCGAGGCGCTCACGGCGGCCGGTGCCGACGAGGTGACCACCGACGGCGATCCGGCGGACCGCGGATGGGCCGGGGTGATCTCGCTGCTCGCGGTCGACGAGCGGCCGCACCCCGAGCACCCGGATGTGCCGCTGGGCTACGCGCGGACCCTGCTCCTGGCTCAGCGCACCGCCGCGCCGCTCTGGTGCCTGACTCGCGACGCGGTCGCGGTCGGCCCCGACGACCGGGTCGACGGCTACCGGCAGGCCCTGGTGTGGGGCCTCGGCGCGACGGTCGGCCTGGAGCAGCCACAGCGCTGGGGTGGCGTCGTTGACGTCACCGACGGCGCCGACCCGGCCGCCGTGGTCCGCCTGATCGCCGGTGCGGGGGCGGGTGACCAGCTCGCGGTCCGCGGCGACCGGGCGTACGGGCGCCGCCTGGTCCATGCCGAGCCGGCCCCGGCGACCCCGTGGAGGCCGCGCGGCACTGTGCTGGTCACCGGCGCGTTCGGCGCCCTCGGCACGCACGTCGCCCGTTGGCTGGCCGAGGCCGGCGCGCCCCATCTGCTGCTCGTCGGCCGGCGTGGCGCGGACACACCCGGCGCCGCCGAGCTCGCCGCGGAGCTGCGCGGCCTCGGGACCACGGTCACCCTGGCCCGGTGCGACGTCGGCGACCGTGATGCCGTACGGGACCTGTTGGCGGCCCTGGAAGCGCCGGTGACGGCGGTTTTGCACGCCGCCGCCGTGCTCGACGACGGGCTGCTCGACGACCTCGGGCCGGACCGGGTGGCCGCGGTGCTGCGGACCAAGGCCCGCGGCGCCGAGATCCTGGACGAGCTGACCACTGACCTGGACGCGTTCGTGCTCTTCTCATCCAGCTCGGGCGTGCTCGGCGGGGCCGGGCACGCCAACTACAGCCCGGGAAACGCCTTCCTTGACTCCCTGGCGCGGCACCGCCGGGCGCACGGCCGGCCCGCGACCGCGATCGCCTGGGGACCGTGGGATGGCGACGGGATGGCCGCGGGCGCGGTGGCCGACCGGGTGCGGCGCTACGGCGTACGCCCGATGCCGGCCCGCGCCGCGCTGGCCGAACTCGGCCGGGCCTTGGCCGAGGACCTCACCCACGCGGTGGTGACCGATGTGGACTGGCCGGTCCTCGTCGCCGCCCAGCCGTCGGTCCGGCGCCTGCTGGACGAGCTCGCCGAGCGCGTACCGACACCGGTCGCGGCACCCCCAGCGGCGGCCTCGGCGACCGGTCCGGCATCGCTCGCCGAGGCCTTGCAGTTGGTGCGCACCACCGCCGCCGCCGTGCTCGGCCACCGGGACACCGTCGCGGTCGCCGCCGGCCGGCCCTTCGCCGAGCTCGGCTTCGACTCGCTGACCGGGCTCGAGTTCCGCGGCGCGCTGTCCCGGGCGACCGGCCTAGACCTGTCCGCGGGCCTGGTCTTCGATCACCCGACGCCGCGGGCGGTGGCCGAGCACCTGATGGCGCTTGGTACCGCGACCCCCGTCCCCGCCGAGGCCGGGCCCGCGAGCGCGCCCGGCGAGCCGATCGCGATCGTGGCGATGGCCTGCCGGTTCCCCGGCGGCGTCGGCTCGATCGAGGACCTGTGGCGGCTGGTGACGGCGGGCGTCGACGCGATCAGCCCGCTGCCCGCCGACCGCGGCTGGAACGTCGACGACCTTTACGACCCCGATCCGGATGCGCTCGGGCACACGTACGTCCGTGCGGGCGGCTTCCTCGACGACGCGACCACCTTCGACCGGCGGCTGTTCGGCATCAGCCCACGCGAGGCCCTCGCCATGGACCCACAGCAGCGGCTGTTGCTGGAGACCACCTGGGAGCTGTTCGAGCGGGCCCACCTCGCGCCGGCGGCGGTGCGCGGCAGCCGGACCGGAGTGTTCGTCGGCACCACCGGGCAGGACTACGTGCCGCTGCTGCTCGCCTCGGACGACCTGGTCGAGGGTCACGTCGGCACCGGTACGGCGGGCAGCGTCGCCTCTGGCCGCCTCGCCTACACCTTCGGGCTGGAAGGGCCGGCGATCACGGTCGACACCGCCTGCTCCTCCTCGCTCGTGGCGATCCACCTGGCGGCGCAGGCACTGCGGGCGGGCGAGTGCACGATGGCGCTCGCCGGCGGCGTGACCGTGATGTCCACCCCGGGCACCTTCCTCGAGTTCTCCCGTCAGCGCGGGCTGGCCGCCGACGGGCGCTGCAAGGCGTTCGCGGACGACGCCGACGGCTTCGGCCCGGGCGAGGGCGCCGGC
>DASRYP010000985.1:0-5968 GCA_035687165.1 Actinoplanes sp.
GCCGCCTCGGCGTGATCGACTTCGGCGCGGTCGCCCGGCTGCCCGGCGGGCACCCGGAGCCGATCGGCCGGCTGGTGCGCCTGGCCCTCGACGGCGACGCCCCAGGCGTCGCCGACGGGCTGCGCGACGAGGGCTTCATCAAGCCCGACGACGAGATCGACGCCCAGGCCGTGCTCGACTTCCTGCGCCCGATGATCGAGCCGGTCGCGGTCGACGAGTTCCGCTTCACCCGGGCCTGGCTGCGCGGCGAGGCGGCCCGGCTGAGCAGTCCGCGCTCCCCCGCCTACCAGCTCGGCCGCAAGCTCAACCTGCCCCCGTCCTACCTGCTGATCCACCGGGTGACGCTGGGCTCGATCGGCGTGCTCTGCCAGCTCGAAGCCGAGGCGCCCTATCGATCGATCCTCGAGGAGTGGCTGCCCGGCTTCGCGCCGGTCGAGTGACCAATGGTGACCGGCCATGTTCTGATGAACCACATGGATGCGCTTGCCCACATCGACGATCTGGCCGCCTTCGTTTCGGCGTCCCCGAGTTCCTATCACGCGTCCGCCGAGGTCGCTCGCCGGCTGGGCGACGCGGGCTACGCGCTGCTCGATGAGACGGCCGACTGGTCCGACGCCGTACGCCCGGGCGCACGTCTGGTGGTCGTGCGCGACGGCTCGGTCATCGCGGTGGCGCTGCCCGCGACGGCCGGCTCGCGCACCCCGTTCCGCGTCCTGGGCGCCCACACCGACTCGCCCGGCTTCAAGCTCAAGCCCAAGCCGTCAACCGTGAGCTTCGGCTGGTGGCAGGCCGGCGTCGAGGTGTATGGCGGCCCGGTCGTGCCCTCCTGGTTCGACCGCGAGCTGGAGTTCGCCGGCCGGGTCGTGCAGCGTGACGGCACCGCCCGCCTGGTGCGGACCGGCCCGTTCGCGCGCATCCCGCACCTGGCCATCCACCTCGACCGCTCGGTGAACGACTCGTTCGCCCCCGACAAGCAGCGCGAACTACAGCCGGTTTGGGGCGCGGGCGATCCCGGGAAGGCCGACCTCGTCGCGCACCTGGCCGACCTGGCCGGCTTCCGCAGCACCGACGTCGCCGGATACGACATCATCACCGTCGACTCCGCCGTCCCGGCCCGCTTCGGCGCCGACGAACGGCTCTTCGCCTCGGCCCGGCTCGACAACCTCTCCTCGGTGCACGCCGGGGTGACCGCCCTGCTGGCGGCCGAAGTCACCGACGCCATCGCGGTCCTCGCCGCCTTCGACCACGAGGAGGTCGGCTCGGAGACCCGCTCGGGCGCGGCCGGCCCATTCCTGTCCGACGTGCTCGAGCGCGTCTCGGCCGGGCTGGGCGGCGACCGCTCCGACCTGGCCCGCGCCATCGCCGGCTCGTGGTGCCTCTCGTCCGACGCCGGGCACGCCGTGCACCCGAACCGGCCCGACCGGCACGACCCGGTCAACCACCCGGTGGCCGGCGGCGGCCCGCTCCTGAAGATCAACGCGAACCAGCGTTACACGACCGACGGGCTCGGCGCGGCGCTCTGGAGCCGCACGTGCGCGGCCGCGAAGGTGCCCTACCAGGAGTTCGTCTCGAACAACTCGGTGCCGTGCGGATCGACCATCGGCCCGATCACCGCGGCCCGGATCGGCATTCCGACACTCGACGTGGGTGTCCCGCTGCTCTCCATGCACTCGGCCCGCGAGATGTGCCACGTCGACGACCCCGCCTACCTGAGCGCCGCGGCGAAAGTCTTCCTGTCCGCACAAGCCTGAACAACGCCGCCGGTAGGAACTGACGCCGCGCAAGCAAGGGCGGGCCCGACGAGTGGCTGCCGGCACAAGGCTGGCCCCGGGCAATACTGCCGAAAGGCCCGTCCGCGGCAAGCGGGCGGGCCTTTCGGCTATCGGTTCTCATTCAGCTGCGGGGATCAGAATCGCCGACCGCCGAGTTCGCGCGAGGCGTTGTGACGCGCCTCCATGGCAACCTGGCGAGCGGGACGGTGTGCCTCAGGTGTGTAGTCACTCTGAGGCCGACGCATTCGAGCCCGGCTCAACGCTTCTTGGAGAAGTCTCACCTTAGTAGCTCCGTTCGGGTACATAGCAGTTGTCTGCTTCCGGTTGTCGGGGTGGGGGAGGGTGGTCATCTCAGGCCGCCAGTCGCACGGCGTTGCGGGAGTCGAGTCCGTTCGCGGCAAGCCGCTCCTCGACCTCGTGGGCCAGCTCGGCGTCGCGCGCCACGTCAGCCTTACGAGGACGGCCACGCGGCCGCTTGCGCGGAACCACGGCACCGCGCTCGAAGATCTCGCCGCCCCAGACACCCCAAGGCTCGTTCCGCTCGACCGCGCCGGCGAGGCACTCGACGCGCAGCGGGCAGTCCCCGCAGAGCGACTTGGCCAGTTCCAGCTGGGCCGGGGAGTCCGAGAACCACAGGTCCGGGTCGAACTTCCGACAGGGCAGGTTTGCCTCGATCTCGACGCTCACGTCGAGCGGGGCCAGCGCCAGACTCATAAAGCCCGGTCACCTCTCTCTTCTCATCGATCTTCTGGATCGCCGTTCAGGTCGTGCACCGGCGGGTGAGCCGGCAAAAAATTAAGGCCGCGGATCCCGGTTAGGGGTTCCGCGGCCTCGAGGTGAGCCGGAGGTCTGTTGATCAGACCGGCCTTCCTCGAGGCGGGACGCCGCTGCCACCATCCGTGTAGCGCTTGCTGATGGAGACATTGATGTCCTTGAACCCAGCGGTGGTGCCGTTGGTGCCGGTGGTGCCTTCGATCTGCTGAAGCGCCAGGAGACCCAGCTCGGCCCGGGCGGAAACCTGGTGCACTCGCGAAGCCGGAGCCCGCTCTGCGGCCAGCACAGCCACGGAGACCGGGAACACGGCCGAGATCGGAGCCCGCTCGACAGCCGCCGGAGCCCACATCGGGGCCGGGGCGAGCAGCGAGACGGACGGAGCGCAGACACGGGGCAGCGGCATCGACGGACGCGCCATGCTCATCAGATTGCTCATCGGGGCCACCTCCTCCATGTGCGTTGCACTCGTCGTCAGCAATGTGGTTCTCAAAAACGCTGTGGTTCTCAAAACGCTGTGGCTCGCCAACACTGCGGGTTCGCCAACACTGTGGTTCCCAACCCGCCGAACATCCCTGCTCGGCGAGGTGTGAACTGAGGTTATGCCTGCCGTAGCAGGGAGGGCAAACGAATTAACGGACTAGTTTTCAAAGTTTTTTGCGAGGGCTTCGTCGGGACTCGCGCCGTCCACCAGAGCGAAAACGGCCGCACCGTACTGCCCCAGCTTGCGCGCCCCGATGCCGGCGATCGCGAGCAGCTCCGCTGGTGACGAGGGCCGCCGCTCGGCCAGAGCGACCAGTGTGGCGTCGGTGAAAACCACGTAAGCAGGAACTTTGAGCTCCGCGGCGGCGGCCGCGCGCCACTTCTGCAGACGCTCGAAGAGGTCCTCGTCCAGATCGGATGGACAGGTCGGGCAGCGACCCAGTTTGCGGTCGGCGCCGGCCAGCAAAGTGGCACCGCAGATCCGGCACGAGGAGATCTGCGTACGGCGGCGGTCGGGTTTCCGACTGCGGTCGGCCGAACGGTCGGCCGCGCGTTCGGTCGGCGCGCTGCGTTCGAGCTGCGGCAGGAACCGGCACGGCCGCCGCGCCCGGCCGCCCGGTGAGCGCGACTGTCCGTACGAAAGCCAGAGCCACTGCCGCGCCCGGGTAACCCCGACGTAGAGCAGGCGGCGCTCCTCCTCGAGCTGGGCGGGCGTCTTGGCGTACGTGGTCGGAAGCGTGCCGTCGGCCAGCCCGACCAGGAAGACCGCGTCCCACTCGAGGCCCTTGGCCGAGTGCAGCGAGGCGAGCGTGACCCCCGCGACGGTCGGCGCGTGCTGCTGCTCGGCGCGGCGGCCCAGTTCGTCGTTGAAGGCGCCCAGCGTGACGTCGCGCTGCACCGCACCGGCCTGCCCGATCGGCTCGAGCGCGGGGCTGCGCGCGTAGTCCTCGGCCAGCGTCACCAGTGCGGCCAGCGCCTCCCACTGCTCACGCGCCGCGCCACCGGTCGGCGGCTGCGCACGCTGCCAGCCGGTCGCCGCGAGCGCCTCGACCACCGCCCGCACCAAGGGTGTCTCGCCGGGCGTGGAGCGGACCGCGGCCCGCAGTGCGATCATCGCCGTACGGATCTCGGGCCGTTCGAAGAAGCGCTCGGCCCCCCGGACGACGTAGGGCACCGCAGCCTCGGCCAGTGCCTTTTCATACGACTCGGACTGCGCATTCGTCCGGAACAGCACCGCGATCTCGCTGGCCGGAGTCCCCGACGCGATCAGGTCCCGGCACCGGCGGGCCACCGCCCCGGCCTCCCCCGCCTCGTCCGGGAAGATCTTGAGCTCGGGCTCGGCGCCGGGCGGCCGCTGGCCGACCAGTTCGAGCCGGAGCCGCGCCTCGTTGCCGCGGGCCTGGCGGATCACCGCGTTGGCCAGCCCGACCACCTGCGGGGTGGAGCGGTAGTCGCGGACCAGCCGGACCACCACGGCATCGCGGCGCTGCCGGGGGAAGTCGATCAGGTAGGCCGACGTGGCGCCGGTGAACGAGTAGATCGTCTGGCTGGCGTCGCCGACCACGGTCAGGTCGTCACGGCCGCCGAGCCACGCGTCGAGCAGGCGCTGCTGCAGCGGGTTGACGTCCTGGTACTCGTCGACGACGAAGTGGCGGTACTGCGTCCGGATCTGCTCGGCCACGTCCGGATGCTCCTCGATCCCCCAGACCGCGGCGCGCAGCATGTCCTCGAAGTCGATCACGCCCTGGCGGCGCTTGAGCGCTTCGTACGCGGCGAAGACCTCGGCGACCTTGGCCGGCTCGAACGGCGGCTCGCGCAGCGCCTTCTTGGCGGCCACCGCGTACTCGTCCGGCTCGACCAACGACGACTTCGCCCACTCGATCTCGCTTGCCAGGTCGCGCGCGCCGGTGCGGTCGGCTCGCACCCCGGCCCGCGCCGCCGCCAGCCCGACCACACGGGCCTTGCTCTCCAGCAGCTCGGGCATGGCCCGGCCCTCGAGCAGCCGGGGCGCGAAGTAGCGCACCTGGCGCAGCGCCGCCGCATGGAACGTGCGGGCCTGCACACCCGTGGCGCCGAGCTCGGTGAGCCGTGACCGCATCTCGGCGGCCGCCCGCGCCGTGAAGGTCACCGCGAGGATGTGCCGGGGACTCACCTCGCCGGTCAGCGTCCGGTAGGCGATCCGGTGGGTGATCGCCCGGGTCTTGCCGGTGCCGGCGCCGGCCAGGATGCAGACCGGGCCGGCGGGGGCGGTCACCGCCGTCCGCTGTTCGGGGTCGAGCCCGGCCAGCACCGCATCAGTCCGCACGATAGGGAATCATGGCACCCGGGCCGGACGTTGTGCCGAAAGGCGCAGTGCCATGTGACCCAGCCGAAGGAGTCCCCGACCGATGTTGACCATGTACTCGACGTCCTGGTGCGGCTATTGCCACCGTCTCAAGTCGCAGCTCGATCGGGAGGGCATCGCCTACGAGGTGGTGGACATCGAGCAGGACCCGGCCGCTGCCGACTACGTGATGGGCGTCAACGGCGGTAACCAAACCGTCCCCACTCTCAAGTTTGATGACGGCTCGGCGCTGACGAACCCCTCGATCGTGCAGGTCAAGGAGCATTTGTCGGCTCTGGCCGCCGGCTGACTCCCCCTTCGACGGCGAGCCCCGCGGCCTGGTCGCCCAGGCCGCGGGGCTCGGCCAGCGGGCTGTCCGGCCCGAAGCGGCGGCGAGCGGCCGGTCCGAAAGCGATCTCCCGGACCCGGCGCGTGGCGAGCCGGCCAGACACGACAGCGACCGCGCCGGGCCTCCGCCCCGAGAGCCTCGAGGAGAAGTCGACCCGCCGCGGTCGCGGTCTTGTCTATTGTCCCGCTTTACCCCACATCCGGATGGTATCCGGACGTATGGAGTTACGGGATGAGAGCCGGGATGCTCGAGTCGAGCAGACCCCGCTCC
>DASRYP010000986.1:0-2534 GCA_035687165.1 Actinoplanes sp.
GTCGAGCGAGTCGTCGGGCTGCTCCTGGACCTCGATCACGAGCCCGACTCGACCGCCCTGGCCGTTGCCCTGTGCGAGCACCCCAATCTGCTCATCTCGGAACCGAGGATGCGGGACGCCGAGCTCTATCGGGGGGCCGACGCGACCGTCCTGATGATGTACGCGGCGCGCGACAAGGTCGCCGACCGCGAGCGTCATCATTGGGATGAGCTGTATGCACAGATCCGCGCCGGATCGACCTTCCGGCCACAAGATCATTTCCACGGCTCGGCGCTCGAGATGCTCAGAAAGTTGTGGAGTCAGGTCGTCCCGCGCTACCGCCGGGCGATGGGGAGCTATCGCGACGACAGGGGTCCGGGGCGGCTGGAATTGAGGGGCGGCCGACGACCCTGACGGCTACCGTGCACGACCATGAAGATAAGACTTGAGCAGGACGGTGACGATGTTGCCGAGGTGCATCGGATCGCGTTCGGAGGCGACGGCGACAAGGTCGCCGGGCTGGTGAAGGCGCTGCGGCGCGACGACCCCGGTCTGCTCTCGCTGGTGGCCGAGGTGGACGGCGCGGTCGTCGGGAACGTCATGTTCACGCGGAGCCTGCTGGATGCCCCGCCGCGGCTGGTCGACGTACTCGTCCTGAGTCCTCTTGCCGTTCTTCCCGGCTTTCAGCGCCGAGGGGTCGGCCAGGCTCTGGTCAAGCACGGCCTCGAAGAAGCCGACCGGACCGGCACCCCGCTCGTGTTCCTCGAGGGCGACCCCGCGTACTACTCGAAGTGGGGTTTCCGGGCGGGCGGCGACCTCGGTTTCCGCAGGCCCTCCCTGCGCATCCCGGACGTCGCGTTCCAGGTCTATCCGCTGGCCGCCCACGAGCCGTGGATGACCGGCACGCTCGTCTACTCCGCTACGTTCTGGGACCACGACTTGGTGGGCCTGCGGGACTCGTGAGCGCGGGTCGGTCGAGCAGACCCAGGCGGCGGCGATCACTTCGTTCGACACCCCGCGAGAAGACGACTCCGCGTCTTGCCGCCTCGATCTCATGCGACGACGTGGACGACCGTCCCGGGCTGGAGGCTGTCGAGGAGGGTGCGCTGCACCTTGACCGGCATGCGGATGCAGCCGTTGGAGATGTCGCGCCCGAACGCGGACTCGTCGCGCCAGGCGTGGATCGCGGTGTGCCCGTCGCGCAGGGCCGCCGACAGCGCGTCCCGGTCGTCGGGGATGGCGCCGAGCACGAGCGCGTCCAACCCGGCGTAGACGGGGCCACTGGTGATCGTGCGGCCCATGACGTAGGTGCGCCCGAGCGGCGTGGGAGTCGCCGGGGCTCCGACGGCGACCGCCCAGTCGCCGCGTTCTTGCCCGTCGCGGAACCAGGTGAGGCGCCGCTCGCTGCGGTCGAGGATCAGGCGATCAGGCAGCGGGCGGACGTCTCCCGCGGTGTCGGGGACCCAGCCGACGTGCCGGTTGATCGAGGGCAGCAGCACCGCGAGCCAGCCGGGCCGCCGCTCGACGATCGGCACGGTCACCGGCAGCCCGCTGATGGATCGCGCCAGGAAGGCCCGGGCCTGTCCGCCGGGCGCGTCGTAGACGGCGATCTTGCCGTGCGGCCGCAGCCCCTCGGCCACCACCGCGACCGAGTGCGGATCCGGGTCGGGCGGAAACCCTGGGGGCGTACCCCAGTAGTCGATCTTCGGCAGCTCGGCCGGCGCGGGCCCGGCCGTCGGCGCCGGCTCGACGACCGCCACGACAGGCGACGGAGGCGGCAGCACGCGCCGCTCGGCCAGCACGCCGTCGCGGTCTCGCCGCGCCACCGCCGAGGGGACGACCAGCGCGAGTAGGAGAAGCCCGGCCACCGAGACCCGACCAGCATTGGGCAACCACGACATATCCCCACACTATGACGCGAAAACCCGAAACGTCACCTTATCCCAGCGTCAGATAGTTGACGCCTGGCCCAACCGGGCTACCCGGCGCACGCCGGCGGTGCGGCGGTAGCTCGCGTCCAGCAGCTCGGCGATCTCGTCCCAGTCGGTGCCGTCCTCAAGGTCGACGCCGAGCCACCCGGCCGTCCCCAGATAGGCGGGCCGGTAGCAGCGCGGCTCCTCGAGCAGAGCGTCGCGTTCGTCGGGATCGAGCAGCACCAGCAGCGAATCGTCGTGCCGCTGCCACTCGCCGTCCACTTTGCGGGCGGCGCCGTAGTAGGCGAAGACCTTCGTGGTGAAGAACGCCGGATGCCCGTGCGAGATCTTCTCCGCCGCGTCGGGAAAAGCCAGGGCCAGTTCCCGTACGCGGTGCAGAAGTGGACTTTCCTCGTCGAATCTCAGCGGATGCGCCACGGTAGCCGCCGGATCAGATCTCGTCGATCAGATCGGCCACCGAGTTGACGATGCGGGAGGGGCGGAACGGGTAGCGGTCGGCCTCCTCGCGCGTGCTGATGCCGGTCAGGACGAGGATCGTCTCCAGGCCCGCCTCGAGCCCGCACAGCACATCGGTGTCCATCCGGTCGCCGATCATCGCCGTGCTCTCGCTGTGGGCCTCGA